>CAYWJE010000113.1:0-10754 GCA_964458525.1 uncultured Verrucomicrobiota bacterium | reverse complement strand
GGGGCGGAGCGGTAGGATATCGCCGAGGATAGCACTCAATGCGAAATCCCACGCTCTTTCCGGAAGGACCTAGAAAATAAGGATTTGGAGGGCTTGTCAGCAGGCATGCGAGTTCGGGGATGAAGCGGTGGATTGAGGATGGGCGGGGTGAAAGCAGGCGCTGCACAGGATTGGTGAGGAACCCTTGGATCCTGGTTCACTTGAGTTATTTTCAAAACTCGGCCACAAAGAGGCACACACATCACAATCCATGACAAATTTCTTCTTGTAACAGTTGAAACACAGAATTGGTGGTAATTATTCTTGCGCTCAACTGTCGAATTATGACAGTATGTCGCATATGCAAACTATCACTGAAATTGCTATCGAAAAAGCTGTTCGCGGTGTTTTTATAAGGCAAGAAGCCGCCTGGTGGGTGGCGATACGGGCTCGCGCCTGGATGCTTTGCTGAAACGAGCAGTGGCCGCCGGAGAAATTTTACGCATCCACCGCGGTTTGTTTTGTCTGCATAGCCGATACGGGACCGGTCGCCTTCATCCATTCGAGCTGGCACAGAGAATTCATGGCCCCAGCTACATCAGCATGGAGTTGGCTCTGGCGCATCACGGGTGGATTCCAGAGGCCGTTCATGCCATCACCAGCGCGACACTGGAACGATCGCGTTCGTTTGATACGCCCTTGGGCCTCTACAGCTTTACACGCATTCCACAGAAAGTTTTTCTTGCCGGCGTCCATCGCGTCCCTTTGGAAAACGGGGGCAGTTTTTTCCTTGCTAATCCCCTGAAAGCGCTGGCGGATTACGTTTATGTTCACGCCTGCGACTGGCGTTCCATGAAACCGGTCGTTGAAAGCCTTCGTGTTGACGAAACGAATATGGGCGCTTTGACTGCCGAAACGTTCGATGCCCTAGCCGATGTTTACATGTCTGGTCGTGTTCGCCGCTTTCTTAAAGGATTAAAGAAGGATCTGATTGTATGAGCGTCGAGATTGTCCAGGAAAGACTTGCGTCCTATGGCTGCGCGTCTGGCATCGAGGAGGAACAGGCGCTGCGCGAAATCACGCAGGACATTATCCTTGCCGGATTGGGCCGAACGAACTTTTTCGAACATGTCGGATTCCATGGGGACACATGCTTGCGCATCTTTCATGGACTGAACCGATTCTCAGAGGATATGGATTTCGCCTTGAGGGAACGCTACAAGTCGTTCGAACTTTCATCCTATCTGGATCGGGTCCGAACGGAGCTTCTGGCTTTCGGATACGCTCTTGAAATCGAAGATCGGTCATGCGCAGGACAAGTGGTTCAAAAAGCTTTTGTAAAAGACGATTCGATTGGCAAGCTACTGCGTTTGTCCTATCGGCCTCGAACCGGCTCCCTGCGCAAACTGCGCGTAAAACTGGAAGTGGATACCCGTCCGCCTCAAGGCGCAACGTACGAGATGCCAGTACTGGATTACCCATTCCCCGCCGCCGTCCGTGTTTTCGATCTGCCCAGTCTCTTCGCAGGCAAAATTCACGCGTTGCTTTGCCGTGACTATCTAAAAGGGCGTGATTGGTACGATTTCATTTGGTACACTGCCCGACGCGCGGCGATAAATTACACCTTGCTTTCTTCGGCTCTTGATCAACAA
This sequence comes from uncultured Verrucomicrobiota bacterium, assembly GCA_964458525.1. Taxonomy (GTDB): domain Bacteria; phylum Verrucomicrobiota; class Kiritimatiellia; order JAAZAB01; family JAAZAB01; genus CAYWJE01. Next base: position 9,123 of record CAYWJE010000113.1, on the reverse strand, counting down.
GGACCCTGGGCCGGGACGCAACCCCGCGTTGACAAAGAATGGTGCGTGGCGCATCTGAGCGCCGTCATTCAGTCTCTCGATTGGAACCGGGCCCGCGCGGATGTCCAGCGTTTTCTCAAAGTCTGTGAACTGCCCAGCTTGAAACTATGGACCCCTGAATTTTTTCTGGCACAATGCCAAAAACTGGAATCCATAGCGAATCCATAAGCAGTGCGAATCGGGGTCAGCGTAACAGTTTGGCGGATTCATACGAAGCAGTTTGGGGCATGGTTCAATAAATGGCCAATCAGGGTAACACTTTCAAGAGGTGGAGAGTGGCACGGGCATCCTGCCCGTGTTCATAACCATCGGATGGGCAACATATTACACGGGCAGGATGCCCGTGCCACATTGCCCAGCCTTCCGGAAATTGTAACCCTGTTTTGAACCATGCCCAGTTTGGGAAGGATATGAGACGTTGTGTCCGGCACGAAAAGAATATGGAGAAATTCAAGATTCTCGCTCGGACGCTCCTTTCCAATAGACTTCCGGACCCTATCCATCGGGACCATAAGCTCTCCGGTAATTTAGTCGGACGTCATGATTGCCATGTTGAGTCAGACTGGGTGTTGATCTACCGGATTGAAGGAAAAAGTCTGATCTTTGAGCGAACAGGAACTCATTCGGATTTATTCAAGAAATAAGCCAGGTTTGCAATTCCTCATTAGATACTTAAAAAGGCTTGCACTCTTACAATTAAGCTCACAGGGCAGTCATCCAGCTGGCTGTGAATCACAAACTCCCTCGCGTAGTAGCTATTGATGAAATGCCGGGGAGAATAGGAATTGTCTTTTCCTGCTTTCCTGAGTTCCAGATTGAAGAACATGGCATTGTCTTTTTCTTCGGGACCATATCCGAAAGAAGTATTATCTTGACACAAAGTTACATTTTGTGTAACTTTGTGTACAGAAATGAACATGCTGTCTATCGCACGTTTAACCAAGACACTCAACGACCTCGTGGTTGAGAATCGCTGCCTGTTTGCGCTTTCCGATCTGCGCGGGGCGCTGCCTGAAATCAGCGATGGAGCCTTCAAGACCGCGATCAGCCGGGCAGAGAAGAAGGGGGTGCTCAAACGTGTATGCAGGGGACTCTATCTTTATCGGCAATCAGCGGGAGAACAGGGTCTGCTGTTATTTCACGCCGCGGCGCGTCTTCGTGCCGGAGAGTTCAATTATATCAGTCTGGAAACTGCACTCAGTGACGCTGGCGTGATTTCCCAGGTGCCCATGAACTGGATCACACTCATGTCTTCAGGACGGCGAAACACTATCCGATGCGGCGAATGGGGAACCATCGAATTCATACATACTGGCCGGAAACCCGCGGAGTGCGGCAATAACCTGATCTATGATAGCCGTTGCCGCATGTGGCGCGCATCAGTGCCGCTGGCTATTCGGGATATGCGTCTTACACGCCGGAAGTTGGACTTGGTTGATCAGGAGGCGGCCGATGAATTTGTTTGATCAACTTGTCGCGCAAGCATCTGAAAAACAATCAGGATTCCATCCTCTGCGCTCGGTGGTCGAAAAGGAACTCTTGCATCACGACATCCTGCGCACTATGAATGAAGCTGGATTGCTGGCAAAACTCACTTTCATTGGCGGCACTTGTTTGCGGATGTGTTACAACTCCAAACGGTTAAGCGAAGACTTGGACTTTGCCGGAGGACAATCCTTCAATAAGGCCGCTCTCAACATCCTTGGGCAGACTCTCCGCGGTATGTTCCGCGCCAAGTATGGACTTGATGCTGAAATAAAAGAACCCGCCAGGGAAACGGGCAACACGGATACATGGAAGCTTAAAATCATCACCCAACCGGAAAACAAAGACTTGCCCGCACAACGAATCAATGTGGATGTCTGTGCCGTGCCAAGCCATGATCATCGCCCCATGATGCTTCTTAACCATTATGGGGTGGATATGGGAACATCCGGCTTGATTCTTCGCGCACAGAGTCGCGAAGAGATTCTTGCCGATAAAGTGGTGGCGCTGGCATTCCGCCCTAATCGCATAAAAAATCGCGATTTGTGGGACATCGGATGGTTGAAACAGCAAAATGTTGAATTGCCGATCAACCTCATTCCTCGAAAAATTGCCGATCGACACAAACTTCCGGATGAATTCGTCCGACTGTTAAATGTGCGTATCGAAGCTTTGGCGGGAGATAAGACTGCCCACGCGGACTTTATTAAAGAAATGCGTCGGTTCCTGCCGGGTTCCATTGTGCGGGAAACCCTGGAAAAATCGGATTTTTGGCAATACCTGACACGTCTTGTGAAGGAGGAATGCGATAAGGTATTGGCCGCGATGAAATGAGAAGTCCGGATTGAAGAAGGACCGACCGTCGGTCTTGCGTAGGGTGCGAAGGCAAGGGGGCAGTCCTAAAAACTAAAACTTAATCCTCGCGTCATAAATGTTACCATGCTCTTTTGTACATCTTGTGGCAAGGAATTTGTGGATCAGCCAAATTCTCTTAACCATGAAGGACATGAAGAGCATAAATAAATTCCAAGCATTCATTTTCCCTTCATGTCCTTCAAGCTCTTCATGGTGAGTAATGGTTATGGACTGAACGTCGGTCCTATGGGTGGATTTGCACACGTTGGGGCTTTGCCATGACAGCTCTCTACGCATGGAATGGTCAATTAAATGCAAATGTATAACAAATCCGTGCCCTACAGCAACCGTATGCTCCGTGCGCGTATGGGCGGAGGCGGACGCCTTCTCGACGTAGGGGGCGCCGCCAATCCCGCGAGGGCCAATGCGCTGGCGGATCTCTTCTCCGAGGTGGTCATTTTGGATCGCACACGCCCGCGTCTTTCGCTCCGGCCGAATGTTCATTTCCTGCAATGCCGCGTTGAGGACATGGATCCGGAGGCTGGTTGTTTCGAGCATATCCTGATGAGCAACGTTCTGGAGCATGTCGCGGACCCGCCGGCAGCGCTGCGGATCGCGGCATCCGTGCTGGCATCCTCCGGCTCCTTGCATATTCTCTCCCCGAACTGCGAGTCATTGAACAGGAGAATAGGCGTCCGTTTGGGGGTGCTAAAGCATATTCGCGAGATCACGTCCAGGGAAAAGGCGATGGGTCACCTGCACGCGATCACTGTAGCTGAAGTCAAGGCCATGATCTCTGGTGCTGGACTTCTTCTCCGCGAATGCGAGGGCGTGTTTCTGAAGCCGCTGCCCACACCGGAGATGATCCTTTGGCCGGCGCCGCGCATTAAGGCCTTTTTCGACGTCGCCGCGGAGGTGCCGCCGGAACTGTGCCATGAAGTGTATTTCCGGGCGGAAGCCTGTAATGATCCGAAATCGGATGATTGAATTTTTCGACGTTGAATTTGGAACTCAGGAAGGAGAGGAAGGGCGGATAGTGGGACAGTGAGTCGGTGGGGCAGTCAATCAGTGAGTCGGTAAGGCGGTGCAGCAGTCAATCGGTGAATCTGTGAGTCAGTCATTCCGTTTCCTGCTTTCCTGAGTTCCAGATTAAAGAACATGGCATTGCCTTTTCCTTCGGGACCATATCCGAAAGCAATTTGATTTCGCAAACTTCTGGTTAAAATAGGCTTGACCTTAAATAACTCATGAGTAAATTAGTGTCGGGATGAAAACGTTAATCACAAAAGATATTCTGAAGCCGCGTTATCTGCGGGAAAATGTTGAGGATGATCTGGCCGATAAAATGGTGTTTGTCGGCGGGCCGCGGCAGGTCGGCAAAACCACCTTCGCCCTTTCTATACTGGGGACGGAAGCCGACGAGTCGGCACGCGGTTATCTGAATTGGGATGATCTGCAAGACCGGGAAATGATTTTGGAGGGGCGATTGCCGGGCGGACTGCGGCGGATTGCGTTTGACGAAATACACAAATATGCGCGCTGGCGTGGCCTGGTTAAGGGATTGTATGATAAGAACAAATCGGCCGTCTCTTTCATTGTAACCGGGTCGGCCCGCCTGGATTATTACCGTAAAGGCGGTGATTCACTGCAGGGGCGTTATCACTATTACCGCCTGCATCCATTCTCGCTGGGTGAATGCGCTTCCCGGTCGGATCGGACGGCGCAGGAAAGTTTGCTGCGCTTCGGCGGATTTCCAGAGCCTTTGTTTCGTGGGGAGGATCGGTTCCATCGGCGCTGGCTGCGCGAGGTATCGGCGCGCGTCATCCATGAGGACATTCGCGATCTTGAGAATGTGCGCGAGGTGTCCATGATTGAGTTACTGCTTCATCATCTGCCGGCTTGCGTAGGCTCGCCACTATCCGTTGCCAGCCTGAGCAGGTTATTGCAGGCGGCGCATGAAAGCATTGAACGCTGGCTGACGATACTGGAGCGCCTTTACGTTTGTTATCGCATCGCTCCATTTGGCGGACCGAAAATCCGGGCCGTCCGTAAAGAGAAGAAGTTATATTTCTGGGATTGGTCGCGGGTCTCCGAAAGTGGGTTTCGTTTCGAAAACATGGTTGCCAGCCATCTTCTTAAATATTGTCATTGGCTTGAAGACACGCAGGGATATGGGATGGAGTTGCGTTATCTGCGGGATACCGATCACCGCGAAATTGATTTTGTCGTGATGAAAGATGGCAAGCCTGAATTCGCCGTCGAGTGCAAGACTGGAGAACGCCATACATCGCCGGCCTGCCGATATTTCCGGGAACGCACGAATATTCCGCGATTTTATCAGGTGCATCTTCAGGAGCGGGATTTTGGCAACGCCGAAGCGAATACGAGAGTAATGCCTTTCCGTGATTTCTGCAGGGAGCTAGCACTTCCTTAAATGAAAGCCGCGCGGGTTTGTCGCCCGAGATGTTTGTTGTTCGTCAGCTTTCGAAGATAAACGTCACGACAACAGCTTTGTCTCCCGAAGTGCGGGCATTGTGGCAGTCGATCAGTGAATCGGTGAATCGGTAAAGCAGTCAATCGGTGAATCTGGAAGGCAGGAAGGATAGGAAGGGGGGATAGTGGGGCAGTTAGGCGGTGAATCTGTGAGTCGGTCCTTCCGTTTCCTGCTTTCCTGAGTTCCAGATTGAAGGACGCGATATTTTTCTTTTCCTATCGAACTGCTCTTTCGAGGTCGAATTGGGTCGCGGGATTTATCCACTTTAGAACGGTACTGCTGATGTTCAGTAATTCGGATGTAACACTCTATATTCCCTGTTTCAACGCATCAGCGACAATTGGCAGGTGCCTTGCGGGGATTGCCGCCCAGACCGTTAAGCCTGCCGAGGTCCTGCTGGTGGATGACGGATCAAAAGCCGCCGTCAAAGGCGCTGGCTTTCGTGTGATCCGCCATGATGTCAACTGCGGTCTGGGCACTGCCCGCAACACTGCGTTGCGCTCGTGCAAGACCGCCCTGCTAGCCTCCCTTGATGCCGATATTGTCCCGGAGCCGGACTGGCTGGAGAAGATGCTCGCGGCGCTTAACGACGAGGGGGCGGATGGAGCGGGCGGGAAGGTTATCGAGCATTTTCAGTCCACGCTTGGCGACAGATGGAGGGCTGTCCACATGGCCCAGCACTGGGGTGATAAGCTCGTCCACAATCCGCGCTTTCTCTTTGGATCCAATAACCTGTTCCGGGCTGATCGCCTTCGGGAAACGGGAGGATATAATAAAATGCTCCGCACGAATAATGAGGATCGCACGATGTGCGACCTGCTCGCGTCGCGCGGGGCTCTTCTAATCTACACGCCGGATGCACTATGCCATCACTTTCGCCGGGATACGAATAGAAGCATCCTGTCCGGCTACTGGAAATGGCATCACGCCGCGGGCCTGTTGCGCGGCGATTTCAATTCCAGCGCCGGGCTGATCGGGCGGATTGAACGCGTCAATTTCGGCATCTACCGGTATCGTTTCGATATGGACCGGTCGGCCGGACGGAAGGACTTTCTGATTCTCGATTCTCTGCTGCCATGGGTCTTCTGCGCGGAGGACTTGCGTTTCTACCGGAATAGAACCGGCGAGCCCATTCCCGGATTTCCGCCGCCCGGGCTCATGCGCTCACTGCCATCCTCCATGTCTGCGGCATTCAATGAGATCGTAGCGGTCGTTCGCCCGTCTTCGGAAAAAACGCAGCCCTGGATGGCGGACTATGCGAAGGAATTCATGCGGTGTCTTGAGCGGTTCGGTTGGAAGAGAGATGCTGCGTTTCTTGAATCTGGAAAGGGCAGTCGGACGGGATGAACAGGATTATTTCACCATGAAGGGCATGAAGGGAATCTCTTGCTTCATGTCCTTTATGTTCTTCGTGGTGAATATTCGTTTTCTTCTGTTTGACACTCTTTTTCATTTCAACCTAACGCGGGCATACCCGTCCGCTTGTGCGTAAGCACTGCCTGCCCGCAGTGCTTACGCACAAGCGTAGCGGGCGGGCAGGCAACCCAAGAATGCCGCCATATTATGACGGCTCACAGTTTCTATGTTTGTAGGCCTTTATATCGCGGATGCGCCCCCCCCCCCCACACACACACAGGCAGGTAGGCGTGGCGGAGGGAACGGCGGAGACCGCCGTCTCCATTTTCTTGTTCTGTGTTGCAGTTTTTAAAGTGTAGGCATGAAGGGAATCTCCTGCTTCATGTCCATCATGTCACTCCTGTCTAACTGTTTTTTCCAGGTTCAAAAAGAATCCTTGACATGATAAAACGGTATGACGTATTATGTAAGGTATGAAAACACTTGTGACAAGAATGACTGAACGCGGGCAGGTTTCCGTGCCCGCGCAGATCAGAAAACAATTGCGACTTAGCCCGGGACAGAATCTGGTTTGGGAACAGGTGTCGGATCAAGAATGCCGGGTGATGATCGCGTCAAAACCGAATATCACCGGAGCTGTGGGCATGCTGGGTTATGCATCCCGATTCCGAACTCCACGCCAGACAAGCGAATGGATGGCTGAATTGCGCGAGGGAGATGCCTGATGGCATGGGTTGTTGACACTTGTCTTGTCATTGACGTGCTTGACGGCGATCCTGAATTTGGAAAGCCTTCAGCGCTTCTGCTTGATAAGCTGGCACTTGAAGAACTGGTTCTTTGTCCTGTCAGTTATGTCGAACTTGCCCCGGCATTTCTTGGCGATTGCAGACGTCAAAACGAGTTCTTGGACAATATCGGTGTTCAGTATACGGTTCCCTGGGGTTGGCACGATACACGGAATGCTCACAAAGCCTGGACGTTTTACGTGAATTCCCGCCGCGACCGAAGGACGAATCGCAGGCCGATCGCTGATATTCTTGTAGGCGCATTTGCTGTAAGCCGCAGCGGACTCATCACTCGCAACAGCGATGATTTTGCACCCATATTTCCTGCTCTGGAAATTCGGATGCCGTAGTTTGATGAAAATAGCCTTACTTAACCCCCCGTGGCCGCATCCGTCCGACCCCAATCTCTGGGGAGTGCGCGCCGGTTCGCGCTGGCCCCACTTCCAACGTCGTGTCGCGCCCGGCCGCCTTCCGCGATATATTCCATTTCCTTTCTTTCTCGCCATAACAGCCTCTGTTCTGCGCGAGGCAGGACACAATATTCTTCTGCTTGATGGCATCGCTGAAAATCTTTCGATGGAGTTGTTCCATGAAAGAATTGCAGCGTTCGAGCCGGAACTGATCTTCGTCGAGACCTCGACACCCAGCTTGGCCCATGATCTTCGCATGATGGTTGAGCTCCGGAAGAACTGTCGCGGGGCCTGGATGGCGATGGGCGGTACGCATCCAGCGTCTCTTGCGGCGGAGCTGTTCAAGCTTCCATCCGCGCCGGATTTCTGGATAGCGGGCGAGTATGAGATTTCACTGAAAGAACTGGCCAGGGCGCTGGCCGGCGGAAACTTCCAGCCCTGCATGCCGGGTATCATGTTTGAGGGGGGGAAGTCGTGGAAAGCCGGGGATAGTCCCGATGTGAATGCCCTTCCCGCCCCGCTGTTCGAGAGTCTGCCTATAGCAAGCTATTCCGATCCGGTATGCGGGCTTCCTTCGCCCGGCGCCCAGTCCTGGCTGTCGCGCGGCTGCCCGTACGGCTGCACTTTCTGTGTGTGGCCGCAGGTTGTGTACGGCAACCGCCGCTATCGTCCGCGCCGCCTGGACCTCGCTCTGGATGAAGTCGAACTGCTGCTCAACCGCTACAAGTGCGAGTCTTTCTATTTCGACGACGACACGGCGAATATCGGGGAAGAACGCATGATTGAACTCGCGGGGGCAATCAAGCGGCGAGGCTTGAACAGTTATCCCTGGTCCATGATGGCGCGGGCTGACTGCATGACGCCGCGCATGCTCGGAGCCCTGGCCGACGCGGGAATGTACTCGGTGAAATACGGCGTGGAAAGCAGTTCGCCGGCGCTGCTGAATGCGTGCGAGAAGGGCACGCGCTGGGACCGGCTGCAGGAGGCGCTCCGGCTTACGCGGGAACTGGGAATCAAGATCCACCTCACCTTCACGCTCGGTGTTCCCGGCGAGAGTCCTGAGACGATTCAAGAGACAATTCAATTTGCCCTGAAAACGGCGCCGGATACTTCCCAGTTCTCCATTTGCACACCATTCCCCGGAACGACATTCTACGAGCAGTGCAGAAAACAGGGATGGCTTGTGAGTGATGATTGGGAGAGATTTCTCGGCAGCGGGGAGGCGGTTGTGAATACCCCGTGGCTGACTTCAAAACAATTGCAGGAAGGCTACAACGAAGCGCTGTCATGTTGGAATGAGTTTGTCTCGAGGCGCCTGCTTGTTCAGCAGGCGCAACTGAAGTTTCGCGTATTGGAGATAGCCGCTGCCGGCAGCCGGTGGCATTTGAACGGAGAGCGCGAATTTGCGTCCTTTCTCCCGGAACAAGATCCAGCATTGGTTGCTATGTCTGCTGGCAATTGCGCCATGGACAAATCGGTGTTCGAGGTGATCGTTTCGAGGCACGACGAAGAGAAGATCAGGCGGCGTTTGCTGCGGAGCGGCGTTGACGCTGCGCACATTCTGTGTCTGTATTCCCGGCTTGATCGATGATCAGATGAATATCCAATACCTGAATCCGTGACGGGGTTTTCTTAAAACAATAGAGGCTCTTGCAAAACCCCCTGATCGCCCATCGTGGCACGGGCATCTTGCCCGTGA
>CAYWJE010000112.1:0-10758 GCA_964458525.1 uncultured Verrucomicrobiota bacterium | reverse complement strand
GAAGTCCTTGAGGTTGTTCGAACAGGTTTCGATGCGGCGGCGAAGACGCCGCAGGGGCCAGAGTTCAGTGTTCAGTGTTCAGGATGGATCAGGAGGAAGGCGCCAAGTTCGCATCCAGGCATTGTCGTCAGGATTTCCGGCCTGAACACTGAACTCTGAACCCCTGAACACTGCGCCGCGCCAGCGGCGCGGAGATCATGGCCGTTCAAGTAATACGTGGCATAGAACGGCAGGAAAGCGCCGATACGCATCGAGAAGGGCCCCAGCACATCATCGATAGTAACTTCTCAATAAGTCCCTGACCAATCACTGACAGGGATTGTTGCCCAGCCCTGCTGCCGACGAAGATCATGACGAGGATCGGGACAAAGATCAAGACCAAAGAGGATCGGGACGATGATCGTGACAAGGATTGCCTTCATCCGGGGTTCAGGCTGATCGTGCCTTGGCGCGAATGAGATCCGGCAAGGGCGGGATCTCACCGGCATTCGAGACGCGGTCGTTGAGATAGCCCCAGAAGGATACGCCCAATTTTCGGCATGTCTTTTTCAGACTGGTGAACGTGTCTCGGCAACGCCTTCCGTTATCGGAGCGTGTGCTGCCGATGATCTTCCGTTTCTTGACGTATTCGCGGATATCCCGTTCGCTAAGATTGTTGTGCAGGGGAATATCTGGACGGTCCAATACGAGGAGCAGTTCCTCTTTGTTCTTCGCCACGCGGCGCAAAGCCGCATCCAATACTTCGCTGGAGGTCTGAGTGGCGAAGATCTCGTCAAAGCGTTTTTCCAAGGCGACCTTCGTTTCTTCATCAGGCGCATCTTTGTAAGCCCTCATGTCCCGATATAGCAGCCAGATACGATCACGGACATCCTCGATTGCCTTGCTTTCTTCATCGCTGCAGGCGAAGAGCTTATGGATCGTCCTTTCGGCATGAATCCAGCAGAGAGCATGGAGAAGAATGTTGAATTGCCCGGCATCGTCACTGAGGATCACCAACTCTTTCGAGAAACCGTGATAGAGAACGCTGCCGAGCAGCGCGCCCTCCGTAGCGATCCGGACATGGCGATCCTTCTTTATGCCCAGTTGCTCCAGGTGCCGCTTCCAATCCGCCTCGGTCGCAAGATGTTTGTCGGCGTTTTCGGCGAGCCGTGCGAGCAGCGGCTGCGGAAAGTTCTACCGCTGTATGTAGGAGAGCGCATCCTCGTTAACCACGTAATCGCCGTGCCCGTTGCGCAGCAATTGCAGGAAATTGATTCGGCTCTTGCTTCCCGTGCTTTCGAACCATGCGAAGAACTCATTGCCTATATGAGTGCAGTATCCGTTCTTGCCCGCACCCTTTTTCGAGGCCCGGGGAATCCGCTATCGTCGCCAACGCTCCCGAGAGAAGCGAACGGGAATGTACGGATAGCGTCCGGGCTTGCAGAAGGGCCCATCCTTGTCACGATCATCGGCCCGATCATCGTCGGACATGCGCATCAGCAAAGAAAACCTTTGGCCCTTACACCGATAGATCTGGCGGCAAAGGAACTTATTGAAGTTACAATATATTTTTTCAAATTTGTTGATTTTGTAATCGCCACGAGTTGGCTCTGCCATTAAGACACAAATTTAATCCTTCATGTGCTTCAAGATCTTCATGGTGAATACTTCCACACCATGAAGGGCATGAAGAGCTTGAAGGGAAGCGAATCAAATCACCGGCCCAGTTCGCGGGCTCTTGCGCGGGCGGCGAGAACGGCTTTCGTGATGGCTTGGCCCGTTCCCGCTTCGTCAAGCGTCTTGATGGCTGCCGCGGTTGTTCCGCCGGGCGACGTTACCCTGCGCCGCAGTTCTTCGGGCTCCAGCCCCGTTTCCTTGAGCATTCGCGCGGCGCCCTCGACCGTCGCGACGGTCAACGACCTGGCCGCGGCGGGGTCCAGCCCCATTTCGGCAGCGGCGCGGAGCATGCCCTCGACCAGGTAAAACACGTAGGCCGGTCCGCTCCCGCTCAAGGCCGTAACAGCGTCGATATCCGCCTCATCAACTCTCACTATCAGTCCGACCGACCTGAAGATAGCATCTGTCGCCCGGGCATCGTCCTCAGTGGCGTGTTTTCCGCACGCGAAGGCGGCGGCTCCGCATCCGACAAGCGCCGGGGAATTGGGCATGACCCTCACCAATCGCGCATCCTCGCCGAGTGCGGACTCTATCGAGCGAATGGTTATGCCGGCGGCAATGCTAACGACCAGCGCCGAGCCTGGAATCCCGGGCCCGATATCGCGCAGGACAATGGGCATCACCTGCGGTTTCACCGACAGCACCAGGATATCGGCGTCCCGCGCCTCCGTCGCTGCGTCGGCGTCCCCCCCCACCCCGTAAGTCTCATTGAAATGGGTCAACCTCTTTTCCTCGATATCGGCCACGCGTATAGAGTCCTCGCCGCACGCGCCCGCCTTGAGCAGACCACGAACCAGCGCCTCAGCCATGTTACCCGCGCCTATGAACAGAATGCGCCTTCCGTTGAGAACGTTATCGCTCATATACTATCTCTCTTTCCGAAAAGAATTGTTCCAAGCCTGATCCACGTCGCGCCCTCTTCGACCGCCACCTCGAAATCGTGAGACATGCCCATTGACAGCTCGCGCAGATCGAAGCCGGTCTCAGCCCGCCACTTGTCGCGCAGCTCTCTCAGGCGCCGGAAGTGCGGCCGCGCGTCAGCCGGATCGCGGGTCGCGGGGGGAATGGTCATCAGCCCGGCGACTTCGACGTTCATCATCCCGTTTGCCGCCTCCAGCAGGGCCGGTGCGGCTTCGGGGAGAATACCGAACTTAGTACCCTCGCCCGAAACGTTCACCTCCAGGCAGACCGGCACGACGACGCCTGCCGACTCCCCCGCCCTGTTGATAAAACGGAGCAGCTTCTCCGAATCCACGGAATGGATCATACTGAAGAGGCGCACAGCGTCATTTGCCTTGTTGCTCTGCAAGTGGCCGATCATGTGCCACGCAAGGTGACTGGGACAAAGCGGAATCTTCTGGTGCGCCTCTTGAACGCGGCTCTCACCGAACACGGTCAACCCGCAAGCAGCCGCCTCGCTTACCGCGTCGGGACTCACCGTCTTCGACACTGCCATGATCCTGACATCCTCCTCCGTTCGACCCGCCCGCCCGCAAGCCGCCTTTATGCGTTCACCGACTTCGCTCAAACGTTCATCAAAAGTATCGCTCATGCCTAACTCCACCTTGCTGAATAATGTTTGTCTACAAATTAGCTGATGCCTGGGAGGAAAGCAAGTGTTGAGAAACAGAAGAAACAACTACTCAGCCATGCGGTCGGCGGAATGCCGAGCCTCCCTCAATTCCAGCAGATATGCTGTTCTGGTAATGGGGAGGAACGGCACCCGCCGACAGCGCCTGTGCGCAAGCACTGCCTGCCTGCCCGTAATATGGCATTTCAAGCAATTTAGAGAAGGACGTGAGTAAACGGATGTTCACCATGAAGAGCATGAAGGAATGGATACCCTTCAAGCTCTTTTTGTCCTTCATGGTGAATAATATTGCCCTCCAAAATATCCACATCTTATTTGACAATTGCCACGGTATTTGGGATTATTATTTTAATCAAGGCGTTTTTGCCCATTGCGGGACGATAATTCAAAAGGAGACACGGCGGGGACCGCCGTGTCCAGGGGATGCCAACGGCAGCAGTAGGAGTGTTAAGTCATCCGAAGAGAGAGGACGAGCAAGCATGGCATCAACGTCGGCAAGGAGAACTTAATGAAGGCAATTAACGTGGTTTTGGTTTTCGCGGCGCTGGGACTGGCCGCCAACGCGCAGAACACAAATCTGATTCAGAACGGCAGCTTCGACGATCCGGAGGACCCCCTTCGCGGCTGGTTCACCGACTACTCCGTTGTCGGAGCCGCCGCCTACAAGAATAATGCGGGCCTGGTTTCCGTTGTTCCATCCGAATCCGGGCGATCGAGGGTTATGAAGATCCAGAATGTTCAGGACGCCGGCACCAAGGCGGAGTCCCCGATATTTCCTTTCGATATAACCAAGCGCTACCGGGCCACTCTTTATCTCAAGGGCGGCCCCTACCGCATTTATTTCGCCGGATACCAATGGAAGCCGGGCATCAGGCCGCACGACGACCCTAAGCAGGAAGAACTTCGAATGGTCTACAGGAGCAAAGCCGCGACGGGTCAAGCTAAATCCTGGGAAAAAATTTCGCTTGAAATACCGGGTGTTGAGGCATCGGAACAGAGCTTAAAACATCTCCAGAAGGTGCGTCTCCTGCGTCTTTACGTATACTTTCACACCGTCTCTGAAGTGGGTTACACAGGTTTTCTGGATGACGTGCAAATCGTCCAGATAAAGTAGAACGTTTTCCGCCAGACCGTGGCCGGAGGTTCGTCATGGCATCATCATTCGGCATTGACAGGCAGTTGAAGAGCATTGGCAGATCGCTTGTCTGGAGCCGTGTCCGGCTGCGGATCCTCTGGGGCCTGACGGGACTGCTGGGCTTTGTCTTCATTTTCAGCATGGCTGATCTCTTCTTCAGGGTTGGCGCGGCTGGACGCCTGACGGCGGGCAGCGCGCTCCTGCTCGTGGTGGGCGCGACGGGATGGCTGCTCTACAGGACCTTTCGCGCGCGTCTCTCGGTCGAGGGTGTTGCCGCCATTGTCGAGAAGGCGCATCCCGAGCTTGACAACCGTCTGATCAACTATGTTCAGTTCTCCCGCGCGGCCGGCGACAATCCTTTCAAGGATGCGTATATATCATTCGGCGCGCCGGACCTGAAAAAGCTTGAATACTCCAAGATAAAGAACCAGCGCGCGCAGAACATGGGCATGATAGCGCTGGCGATTATGCTGGCCGTTCTCCTTCTGCCGGCCATATTTCTGGGCAAGGCGTGGAGCGTGGCCATGCTGAGGGTCGTCAATCCCTTCGCTGGCGTCCAACCCGTCACGCTCACCCACATTATTGATGTTCAGCCTGGCGATGCCTTTGTCAAGCTGGGCGCACCGGCCACCATCACGGCCAGGATCGAGGGATACGCCGGGCACAGGGTTCATATAGACGTCCACCCGGATGACTCCACCCGCTCATCCTACGATCTCGGCAAACTTCCTTCTGCAGGCATCCATGAATTCTCCTACGTCGTGCCGCGCGTCAACACCAGTCTGCGCTACCGCTTCAAGGCCGGGGATGCCGTGCCGTCTGACTGGTATAAGCTCACCGCGCGCGCGCCGCCGGCTCTCACCAAAATAAGAATGCAGATTTCCCCTCCCGGCTATACGCATCGCGAGCGGCAGGTGATTGATGCCCGCAAGAGCGATCCGCTGATACCATTCGGATCCATGGTGCAGATAGCGGCGGAAGGAACTTCGGACCTTCAATTCCTGCGGGTCACGGCGCCGAACAGTGAGCTACTGGAAATGCTCCGACAGGAAAACGAAGGATGGGCCGGAAGCCTTTTCATCACGGAGGCGGGTAGCATTGTATTCGCCTCCGCCGACTCGTTCGGCTCCGCCCTTCGCGATGAAGTGGCCTTCCGCGTCGAGCCCGACCACCCACCGTCCATCGAACTGGTCGCCCCATCCGGCCGCGGAATCCTGTCGCCTGGCGAATCGCCTCAAATAACGTTTAATGTTGCTGATGATTACGGGATAACGGAAATCATCATGGAGGAGATATCTCCCAATCAGAGAGAGGACGTGCGGGGAACCGTTCTCACCAACTGGCCCATTTCAGCGGCGCGCGAGGCCAGGAAGGTCTGGATCGACGAGAGATACGAGAACACCAACAACATCAATGTCTACCGTATAATCGCAAAGGACAACAACCCGTTCACCAATAACATTACAATCTCGCGTCCGGTGATCTTTAGCAAGGCTTCCGGCGAAAAGGTCGCCAAGCAGCGTGAGGAACTCGAGGAGAAGGGACTCTCCGGCATCAAGGAGGTTGTCGAGCTTCAACGTGCCAACATTGAGAAGACCCGCGCCTACGGGGCTGGCCCGGCGGAAACCGGGGCGGCTGGATGGAATGAGACCATCGAGCGGCAGACGCGAATACGCAAGCTGACCCGTGATCTTCTGCAGAACCCTATTCGTCCGCTTGGTGGACAGACCGAAACCGTGCAAAAACTGTTTCTCAACGAAATGCCACTTGCCATAGAGGCGCTGGGCATGATCCCGCTGTCCGGGCCGGAAATTATCTCTGCGCGAATCTCCGAGGCGGTCCGTCTGCAGGAGGCAATACTGCGCGGCCTGACGGCATCTAAGGTGGCTGCGGACCGTGCCGCCAGTGATCGGCTTGAATCCGGCGTAACGGCCCTGCTCCAGGCTCTGGTGGACAAGCAGGGCGACATTATCAAGCAGGTGAATTCCTTCATTGAAACTCATGCAAAGATTCCCTCGGTGCTTGTTCGTCGGCAGGATACGCTCGCATCGGATGTGTCGGAATTCATGCGAACCTGCAAGCGTGATGCCGTGACAGCGGAAGGCACCGACCCCGCCTTCGCCAAGATACTTACCGCCATGGCCGATGAATCCGAGAAAAGGGCCGTAAGAAATGACATGATGATGGCATCGGAGCGACTTGAACAGAACACCGCGGCTGCCGCCCTCCCCTTCGCCGACAAGGCCCTGGCAAGCCTGGCGGCCATCCAGACCATGCTGGAGGGCGTCCAGGTGCAGCAGCAGCAGGAAGATATGGCCTTAATGTGCGAAGCGCTGGACCTGGCCAGGGAAAAGGTTGAGAAGGTCAACGAACTCCACCAGCGCATGATCGAGGCGATGGACGCCATCAAGGGCAGTGTTGACAAGAACGACGAGGAGTTCGACACCTTCATGGAGGAATATACCGAACTGGTCAAGAACACAAAGGAAGCCCTGCTCACCGTGCCGACCGATCTGCATATCTTCACGGACTTAAACGTGGGGAACGAGATGATTGAGGATGTCTTCTCAGTCTTCGAGGAGGTAGAGCAGGTGGCCGGTTCTGAAAACAAGAGCGCGAAGGATATTGTGCCGCTGGCATACGTCAAGGAGAAAGAACTTGTTGAGGGAATGACCGAGATCACAAAGGAGATCGAAGACATCGAGAAGTGGCTTTCCGAAAAGCCCGAGGCCAACAAGGTGGATACCGAGGCGCACGACAAGGAGGAAATGCCCGAGTCCGGCATAGCCCTGGGACCCCTCAAATCGCAGGTTGAGGACCTCATAGGGGAGCTCCTGGAGGAATCCGAGGAGATGGCGGAAGAGGCGGAAGACAGCGCGACAACCCATGCCATGCCTGACTCGGAAGCGGGCTGGGAAGCGCTGGAGGGCGACGTATCATCCTTTTCAGCCGACGGCGTATCCGGCAACCAGAAGCCGGATCACAAGGAACAGGATGGCCGCTCTATAGTAGGCCGCGAGGGGATGTCCGTCGGCGAGACGGCCGCCAATTCTGGAACGATCAGCGAAGGCGATGAAGATATCGAAGCACGCCGGACCGAGGATCCCACCCAGAGCGGCCAGGCGGATATTGACGGCGAAGGCAACGCTGCGGCAACCGGCGGCGGAAAACTTGCAACCGGCAAGGCTGAAAACCTAGGCATGAGCGGCGGCACAGAGCGCAGGGAGTCTACCGAGGCAGGTTCACAGGAGGGGATGGAGGCGTTGCTTGCCAAGCAGGCTGACGCAATCTACGCGCAGGCTTCGCTCCAGAAGGTCAAGGCTGGTTCGCTCGTCGAGGCGGCGCATCACCTGCGCCAGGCGAGCGATGCGGTGGCGGACGGTCGCATACAACAGGTCTCTGAATTCCGGAACCTCGCCGTGTCCGCGCTGAGAAAAGCGCAAATAGAGCTTGATGCCGGCCCGAGCGGATCGGTTGATATCACCAAAAAGCCCGACATCGTTGATTCCTTTACGGGCGGCGGACCCGACCTCGCACCGCGCCAGTACAGAGACGCGGTATCCGACTACTATAAGCTGCTGAACGAGTCACTCTGATCAAGTCATGACGACAGACCGATTCTCCCGCAAATGGCCATTCTATATTGAGAGCACTGCCCAGCTTCGCAAAGAGGCCTCGCGACTGGGGCTCGAACTTGAATTCGACGATACCATCGAGCCGCTCAGTCAGCCGATTCGGCTCGGCAGCCGCATGCTCTCAAACCGTTTTTGCGCGCTTCCGATTGGCGCAAACGACGCGCTCGCAGATGGTTCACCTTCCCCGCTGGCCCTACGCCGCTGTTCATCCTTTGCCTCCGGCGGGTTTGGAATGTTATGGATAGAGGCCGCGATCACGGAAGTCGGACCCGGGCATACCGGCGGGCTCGTGATGAAAGAAGAAACACTCGCCGGATTTTCGCGTTTGGTCGAGTCCGTCCGCGAGGCTGCCCGGAAATCCCAGCGCCGCGATGTTGTGTTTATCCTTCAGCTTCGATGCCTGCCCGAAACCGTTTCGACTGAGCAGAATCCGGATTCCATCACTGACAATGATATCGGCCGATTACGGGACGGCCTGATTGCAAAGTCCATTCTTGCGGCGAGGGCCGGCTTCGACGGGGTGTCCCTGAAGGCCTGTCGCGGCGATCTGCCGGAACTGCTGCTTACGGCCAAAGAACGCGAAGGAAGATACGGCGGCGCATTTGAGAACAGGTGCAGGTTCATCAGGGAGGCGCTTGACGGAATACGCACTGCTGAAACCAATTTAATTACCGCACTGCGGCTCAATGCGTTCCACGCCCGGGCCAGCGGATTCGGCGTTGATCGCGCCGACTGGCGGAAGGCCTACCTTTCCGAGCCGGCCATGCTCGCCCGGGATCTGCGTCAAGACGGGCTTGACCTCCTGAGCATAACAGCAGGCCATCCAAATCTACTTGGCGACAAGGCAGAACGCCTGACTCACCCGTTCCAGGATTTCGAAATCGGCGACGAGCACCCGTTGAACACGCTTTCAAGAAACCTTTCCATCTCGCGCGCATTGCGCGCGGCTGCGCCCGGGCTGACAGTGGTGACAGGTGGCTTCACATGGCTTCGACATTTCATGCTGGCCGCCGCTGCCGCGGCGCTCAGGGTGGAATCGGCCGATATTATCGGGCTTGCCCGCCCCGCACTGGCATATCCGGATCTGCCCCGCGACTTAATCGAGACCGGCGCTCCTGATTCGGAACGAAGCTGTATTCTCTGCCAGGCATGCCTGGAAATGGCGGATTCCGGCGCACAGGCGGGATGCGTCGTGCACGACAGGACGGTCTACGCTCCTCGCTACCGCTTTTCGCGCCGCTTCGCGTTCGACCGACTGCTTGCTGAAGCCGCCCGATGCCATGCCTGTTCCCCTGCGCCATGCACGGCAGCCATTCCGGGCAGGATTGACATACCGTTGTTAATCAGACTCTTCGCTGCTGACCGGATTGACAGTGCTTTCGAGGGCATCTGCCGCGCCAACCTGCTGCCTGAGACGAGCATGGCGCTGGCCCCCACCAGGTATGCCGGCGAAGACGACTGCGTAGAGAGGGCTTTTTCCGGAAGAGCAGTGGCAATTCGCGACATCATGCTGGAGACATGCAGGATAGCGCGGGAGCGCGGACTCACAGCCGCCCGTCTATCCGCACAACGATCAGAATGTCGTCAGGTCGCGGTGGTTGGAGGCGGCGTTGCCGGCATAGCGGCCGCGGCGCAGCTCCTGAAACATGGACATCGCGTCACGTTGTTCGAACGCAAACGCCTGCTAGGTGGAGTGCCTGAAATATTAATTCCCGGATCCCGTTTCTCCGGCGCCGCAGCGGAAATTGACGCACTGCTTGGCCCTGCAATTGAATGCGGACGAATAAATGTGAAACTGAATTCCGAATTTGGGGCAGGAAATCTCACACTCGACTCCCTGCGCAGCTCGTTTGACGCTGTGCTGATTGCCGCGGGGCTCTGGCAGGAGCGGCGGCTTGGTCAATTCGGCGCCGTCACGGTCGCCGGAGTGACTGATGCTCTCTCCTTCCTCGAGACGGGCAAGGCAGGACGAACCCCGCTCTGTCTGGAGTCCGTTGCCATACTTGCCGGGGGCGACTGTGCGATGGATTCGGCTGCCGTTGCGCGGGAGTCAGGCGCGAGCAGGATTTACATAGTATTCCCCGGACCGCGCTCCGAAATGCACTGGTGCATGGAAGAGACGTTCTTCACGGAACCCGGCGTCCATGCGCTCATGCTGACCAGACCCGTTAAATACATTGCCGATAGCGCCGGAAAGCTCGCGGCGTTACGGGTAATTCCTCAGGTCATGGCGCAGGACGGATCACCGCGCGACGCGCCGGGCGGCGATTACGACATACCCATCACTGCGGCGGTCGAAGCACGCGGCCTTGAAACCGAATCGGCGCTGAGGGACGCATTACATGGAGTGGCGCTGATGGAAGACGGGCGCATCGCCACCCGCTCCCCCGGGGTTTTTCTTACGCACACTGACCGCGTGTACGCCTGCGGCGCGGTCGTCAACGGCGGGGCGTCTGTTCCTCAGTGCGCGGTGGAGGGCATGATGGCGGCCGACGAAATTGACGCCGCTCTTGGCCCAACTTCATGCCCTTCATCTCCTTCATGGTGAACTGCTGTACGGAGATTAGCAACGTAAGGTCAACGAGTTGGAAGGTAAGTATGACAAGCAATTCAAGGTCGTTTTCGACGCCGTCCGCCGGTGATGAGTTGTCCATCCCCTTCCAAAAAGATCGAGGGGTTCCGGGACAAGAAAAACTGATCGCCTTCCTCGATTTCCCCTCCGAAGCCTCTTGTCCCAGGTG
>CAYWJE010000111.1:0-10874 GCA_964458525.1 uncultured Verrucomicrobiota bacterium | reverse complement strand
CACCGTTTTCTGCTTTTCCGTAGTGTTCCAGAGTAGTTACCAATTTTAATTGTAAGATCCCTCTTCTCTGCAACTATGAACTATGAACTGTGAACTATGAACTGTGAACCGTGAACGGGTACAAAAAAAACACACGGAAAACCCGGAAGCGTCACATTTTATTCTGAATTCTGAATTCTGACTCCTGCCTGTCTGTGTAGTTACAAGGATTGTTCATATTGATCCTTGTGCCCTTCTCAATGGCATGTTAAGTTCACTACCAGAGCTTTAATCCAATCGGTCAGGGTTCCGGGATGTCATAAATGAAGATACTTGTCACAGGCGATGCAGGGTTCATAGGCTTTCACCTGGCTAATGCCTTGCTGGATGCCGGTCACGAGGTTGTGGGGCTCGATAATTTTAATGATTATTATCCCGTAAAACTCAAGCGGGACAGGCGCGCTCTGCTCGCGGCTCGCGCCGGATATTCCGGCATTGAGGGCGACTTGAGCGACAGGGGTCTGCTCGGCAGACTCTTCGCCGAGCACGGGTTCAAGAGGATCTGTAATCTCGCCGCGCAGGTCGGCGTGCGCTATTCTGTAACCCATCCTTTTGTCTACGAGAAGTCCAACATGGAAGGATTCCTGGCGATCATCGAGGCATGCAGGGCCGCAGGGGTTGAGCGTCTCGTCTACGCTTCCAGCTCGAGCGTCTACGGCGGGAACAAGAACCTCCCATTCAGGGAGTCCGATTCCGTTGATAATCCCATAAGCCTGTACGCGGCCACGAAAAAGGCCAACGAGCTGATGGCGCATGTGTATTCCCATCTCTATGGTATCCAGATGATAGGTCTGCGCCTGTTCACGGTCTATGGGCCTTGGGGCAGGCCCGACATGGCACTCTGGTTGTTCACGAGCGCGATGCTGAGGGGCGAACCGATACGCGTGTTCAACCACGGCGAGATGCGAAGGGATTTCACCTACGTTGACGATGTCGTGAGTGGAATCATCGCGGCCCTGTTCAAGGACGGGCTCAGCGATTGCGAGGTGTTCAATATCGGGAACTGCCGATCGGAGAAACTGCTGGATATGATAAAGGTCCTCGGCGATTCACTGGGCGTGACGCCTAAGATGGATATGCAGCCGATGCAGCCCGGAGATATGCCCGAGACCTTCGCCGATATCGAGAGGGCGCGCGCGTTTCTTGGCTTCGAACCGGCGGTGGGCATTCGCGAGGGTATTCCCAGGTTCGTTGAGTGGTACCGCAAGTATCATGGCATCGTGTGAGCGGAATAAAATTTTCGCCCTGCGAAAATTTGCAACTACAGGTTGGTCGAAATTTGACGGCCGCCCGAGGCCTGTCCGCAGTGCTTGCGCACAGGCGCTGCAGGCGGGCCTGTCCCGCCGTTCTTCGACTCACTGAGCTGAATAGTTGCAAAAATTTTATTAGAGGCATCCCGATATGTTGAGCGCTGTCATTGAATTTGTCGCTGGGCTGTTCAGTAAGCGGCTGGTGATCTGGCAGCTGGCGCGCCAGGATTTTCGCAACAGGTACCTTGGTTCCGTCCTCGGCTTCGCGTGGACCTTCATCCAGCCGCTGGCAATGGCGCTCATTCTCTGGACCGTTTTCACCGTGGCTTTCAAGGCGAATGATATCGAGGGCGTTCCGTTCGGCTTCTACCTGCTCGCTGGTCTTGCCGCCTGGTACTTTTTCTCCGAAGCTTTGGCTATGACCACGGGCGTGTTCCAGGAGTACGCGTTCATGGTGAAGAAGGTCAATTTCAGGATCGCGGTGCTCCCTCTGGTGAAGATAATGTCCTGCCTGATGGCGCACCTGATATTCCTGTGCATAGTGATGGGGCTGCTGGTCGTTTTTGGACGCCCCGTTTTTATTTCATGGCTTCAGATCGCCTACTATCTGTTTGCCATGATGGTCCTGCTCGTAGGCCTGGGCTGGATCACGTCAGCCGTCAACGTTTTTGTGCGGGACGTGGCCCAGGCGGTCAATATCCTGCTCCAGTTCGGATTCTGGCTCACGCCCATAGTTTGGCATATCGGCATGGTCCCGGAGCAGTACCGGTGGATTCTCAAGCTGAACCCGCTTTTCTACGTGCTGGAGGGATACCGTGGCAGCCTGCTGTTCGGTATTCCGTTCTGGCATGATCGCCTGTGGACGCTATATTTCTGGTGCGCGGCCTTGCTGATATTCTTCGTTGGCGCGCTGATTTTTAAACGACTTAAGCCGCATTTTGCCGATGTGTTGTGAATTCGGCGCGGGAAGTGTAGGTTATGGGAAAAACATTCGTCGGGTTCGGATTCGGCGCTATCCAGGCGGGCCTGTTTCTCTACGAGGCCCGCCTCGCAGGCTGTTTCGATCGTCTCGTGGTGGCGGAGGTGGTTCAGGAAACGGTGAAGGCGGTTCGCGGAGCGGGTGGCTGTTATCGCGTCAACGTCGCCGCTGATTCCGGGATCGAGATGCATGAAGTGGACGGGGTGGAGATTTTTAATCCCTCCGTCCGCGAGGATCGCGAGGCGCTGCTGGATGCTTGCGGCGAAGCCGAAGAGCTGGCTACGGCCCTGCCGAGCGTGAA
The DNA here is from genome assembly GCA_964458525.1 of uncultured Verrucomicrobiota bacterium. Classification (GTDB taxonomy): domain Bacteria; phylum Verrucomicrobiota; class Kiritimatiellia; order JAAZAB01; family JAAZAB01; genus CAYWJE01. The sequence continues at coordinate 8,305 of CAYWJE010000111.1, read as the reverse complement.
GTTCTACGATGCCGGCGGGGAGAGTTCGGTCGCTGCCATTCTAGCGGAGGCCATGAGAAGAAGGTTCGAGCGCGGTGTTGACCGTCGCAGCATCATCTACACGGCGGAAAATGATAATCACGCCGCCGAGAAGCTTGAGGCACTGGTCGCCGGGCGCCTTGGCGGACTCGCTGACCGGCTGGCGGAACGCGTTCAGTTCCTTAACACCGTTATTGGCAAGATGAGCGGAGTCGTTTTCGACGAGCAACAGATCCGCGAACAGGGCCTGGCGCGGATGACCGGGAATGAAGGACGGTGCTTCCTGGTCGAGGTGTTCAACCGCATCCTGATTTCCCGCATCAGGTTGACCGGCTTTCGGTGCGGCATAGGGGTGTTTGAGGAGAAAGACGACCTTCTTCCTTTCGAAGAGGCCAAGCTCTACGGACATAATGCCACCCACGCCCTGATCGGGTACCTGGCGCGAAGGAAAGGCTACGCGACCGTGGCCGATGTCAACGGCGACGATGAGATCACTTCGCTCGCCAGCGAGGCGTTTCTGAAGGAGTCGGGAACGGCGCTGTGCCGCAGGCATGCCGGCGTTGATCCCTTGTTCACGGAGAAGGGCTACCACGAATATGCCGATGACCTGCTCAAGCGCATGATGAATCCGCACCTGCGCGACGCGGTCGAGCGCGTGGTTCGCGATCCGCGCCGTAAGCTGGCGTGGAATGACAGGCTTGTGGGAACCATGCGCATCGCCATGGATCAGGGGATAACGCCGGTCCGCTACGCGCTGGGCGCGAGGGCCGCCGTTGAAATGCTGGCCGGCGTGGAACGCGCCGATCCCGGCAGGCTGCTTGCTGAGATATGGGCGGAGTCCGGCGCGTCACCGGAAGATCAATCGGAAGTGAAGCAGCTTATCCTGCGGGATAACTACTCGCTTGAAACTTAATGGCCGCACAGGCTGTGCGGCCCTACCTTGAATGTAGACGGTAGGGCGGGACAGCCTGTCCCGCCGTATTTCTTGCGAATGAGCAGTAACTCCGCGGGATTCATGGGATGTCAGGATAGTGATAGAGGTGTGCTATGTCGGCTCTCATGAAAAAGCCCCATATTGAGATAGAAGCATTAACAGCTATAATCAACAAGGGAGACGTATGAAAATTCAGAATGAGGTGTTCAATGGCAGGCAGGGATGGCGGCTGAGCGGCGATGTGCTTTCTATCTTCGTGATGGCGGGCGGCGGGCATATCGCCGATTTGCGGCTGGCTGAAAAGAAGGGCTTGAACCCGCTCTGGGCTCCGATATGGAAAACGATCGAGCCCTGGCGGTTTAAGTCGGCCGATGCGTCGCGCTACGGATGCAAACTGCTCGCGGCCATTTCCGGACACAATCTCTGCCTTGGCTCTTTCGGCGACGCTTCACCCGACGAGCAGCGCGCCGGGCTGGGACCCCATGGCGAGGCGCCAGTCGCGAGGTGGAGATGCGCGGGCAGGAAAATCAGAGCCCGGCGCCTGGAGTTCTCCTATGGATGCGACCTGCCGACCATGCGGGCGAGCCTCGTAAGGACGATAGTGTTGCGCGAGGGTTCGCATATAATACGCGTGTCGGAGCGCCTGCGCAGCAGGGCGAAATGCGACACTCCGTTTACGATGTGCCAGCATGTGACGTTCGGCCCGCCCTTCGTCGAGCCGGGCGTGACGATCTTCGATATGTCCGCCGTGCGAGGCAGCACCTTTCCCGGCTCTTTCAGCGACACGCAGCGTCTGAAGGAGTCGCGCGATTTCACCTGGCCCGATGGGCCGGGGAAGAAAGGGAAAGTTGATCTGCGCACAATGGGGAAGGGCAAAAACAGCGATTTCGTGGCGATGGAGATGGATAGTGATATGAAGCATGCGTGGTTCAGCGCCCTGAATCCGAACAAGGGTTTGATGGTGGCCTATGTGTGGCGGCGAGATGATTATCCGTGGACGGGTATCTGGGAGGAGTCATTCGCGCGCAAGGGAAAGCCGTGGAACGGGAAATCCCTGACACGCGGGATGGAGTTTGCAAATTCGCCGTTCCCAGTGGGCCTGAGAAAATCTGTTGACATGGGCACTTTTAAGGGGCAACCTTCATTCAGGTGGTTGGGCGCGCTGGGCTCGCAGACTTTCGACTACTCCATTATTGCGCTTCCCGTTGATGAGGGATGCAGGGGGGTCTCTTCCATAACGCCCGATACGAAGGGGTTTGTCGTTGAAATGGTGATCTGATGATGAGAGTTTTTAAATCGCTCTGCGTGGCTGTCTTTTTAGCCACGGCTCTCCAGACTCACGGAGATAGCTGGGACGAGTGGCTCGATCCGGGCGATGATTCGCGGATAACCGCTGAGTTCCGGCCGGGTTGGGTCGTCGAGTCCGAAGAATTATCCGGCCGCTGCTCCGCGCACGACCTGTTGCAGCCGAACCGCGGTTACACGGGCGATATCCTGTTCAACCGGGCGCCGGGTGCCGACGCTGTGCGCGGTCCCTTTTCCATCCGCCTGCTTTACTCCGTGGCCGCCTCGGCGGAGATGAACTGGCCTGACAATGATGAACTGCTACCGCTCGACTTCGTTCCCATGCCGCTGCCGGACGTCGCGCCGCGGCGCACGGCGGCGGAAACTGTTCATGTCATCACGGATGGACTTCCGGCGACGGTGCCGGTTCTCCTGCCAGCTTCGTGCGGGGATGTTGATTCCTATCGCAGCAGGCATTCGTCTGCCCTCTTCTGTCGCTACGAAGCGCTCGACGCGGCCGGGCGTGTTATGTGCCGTGGCATTCTGTCCGCCTTTAGGCTGCGCGAGGATGCACGATTACTGGTGGGAATGGACGATGCCGACGAGGCTATGAAGGAAGTCACTCGGCAGTCTGGGGCTATCGAGCGGGTCGGGGATCTGCCGGACGAGATGTCCGCCTATAGACAGGTGAACGGCATCTGGTTCACCGATTCGCTCTGGATCCGGATGGAGGGGCGCGAGGATCTATTAAGGCGCCTGCTGCTGGCCGGGATTCCCATTTCCGGTGAGACCGGACTGGTTTCGAGAATCCAGTCGGCACTGGGGACAGGCTGGCAGGGGCGCGCGCTTGCCGGGTCCGTTGTGGCGGGCGCGAATTGGAGATCGGGCTGTCCGATGAGTTTTCGCGATCTGAATCTCAAGAACTTCCCGAGCTCAGGCAAATGCCAAAAAGATGACGACGTGGAAAGCGTGTTTGAAAACGAGGGCAGGCTTTTCAAGTCCAGGAGGAACAGCTTTCTAGTTTGGTCGCTGACTGGACTTTTCGTGTTCTGCGCCGGGGTTGCCGCGGCTCTGATCCTGATCCTCGTGCGCCGCAAGGGCGAGAGGCGCGTGATTATCTGGTGGGCGCTTCCCGCGTGGACCCTGCTCTGTTTCGTTCTTATCTGGGCGCTCGGACTGATCGTGTTGGACCGACGGAACAGGGCGGATGTCACCGAGTATCGCCTCGTCATGGCAGGCTGGCCCGAAATGCACTGCCGCGCAGTGGCCTCGGCGATGACGTTCCAGCCCGGCAGACCCGAATGGAAGCTGCCTGCCGGGGCTGTCCTTTACGATCCGGTGGATAGAGGGCTTGACGGATGGTGGAATCGGCTGGATTCAGAATTCTCCGGAGATTGCGCCACACTGCGGCTTCCGCAGAGGATGACGGGTAATAGGCTGGAACTGGAAGCAGGCTGGTTCGAACCGGCCTCCGCGCCAGTCACGTTGAAGCCGGCGGACGATGATCAGTCGGATGAACGCCTGATTTCGGCCACCGACGATCTCGATGGCGTGTACGTGCTGGCGCATGGCAAGTGGCGCGCGCTGGGCGCTATGAAGAAGGACGCCGTGCTGGATCCGTTCGCCGCTGACGCGCTTGAGGACAACCGGCTGCAGGGCCTGCCCTCTATCATTTCGGACGCCTTCAGTGACTGGCATTGGCGACAGAGCTGCGAGAATGATGTGGGTGATCTGGTGGTCGTTGCGTGGAAACGCGATGTGCCGTCGCGCATGGCGCCAGCCTGGAAAAATGCGCTCGTCAGCGGGCGCGTGATATGGGTGATTCAATGTCCGTGAATGATGAAAAGGGTGCAATTCTGCTGAGGATCGAGGGATTGAGCAAGCGCTACCCGAACGGGGTGGCGGCGGTGCGCTCCATATCGCTCGATGTCCGGCATGGCGAGGTGTTCGGACTTGTCGGTCCCAATGGCGCGGGCAAGTCCACCCTCCTGAAACTCGCGGCCGGGCTCCTGCGTCCCGAACAGGGAAGAGTGCTCATTGACGGAATTGACGTCACGGGCCAGCCCACGCTGGCGGCGCGGCGAATCGGGCTGATGCCGGATCCGCTCGGCGTCTACACCGACATCAGTTGCCGCGAATACCTGCAGTTTTTCGCCATGGTCCATGGCTTGAGCGGTGAGAGGATGAATGCCAAAATCCATGAGGCGGTGGGCGTCCTCGGGCTCACGCCGTGGATGGATGCGGAGGTTGAATCCCTTTCCGCAGGCTGGCAGAGACGTCTTGCGCTCGGCCGGATGCTGTTGCTCGACGCCCCGTTACTCCTGCTCGATGAGCCGGCCGCGGGGCTGGACGTTCGGGCACGCGCCGAGCTGCTGGCGATAGTCCGTCGCCTTTCGGGCCTGGGCCGGACGGTAATGATCTCCTCGCACATTCTCCCGGAGCTGGAGGAGCTTGCGGACCGGTTTGCCATTATGGATGAGGGGCGGTGGGTGGAGATAGAGCCCGGTCACACATTTTTCGACAGGCGTGCCCTTAAGGAGGGCCTTGGCGGCTGCCGCTGGCGTATCGTATGCGCGGACCCGGAATCCGCCGTCAACGTCCTTTCTTCATCGGGCGCGGCAGCTGTGGCGGTGGATGGCGGCATGGAATTCTCAGCGAGGACTGATGATGAGGCTTCAGCCTGCCTGCGCGCGATTGTGCAGGCAGGGCTTGCGGTGACCGATTTCCGGCGCCTGAATGCCGGGTTGGCAGACGTGGTTCTGCGCGTTCTGGAAGGAGACAGGTCATGATGAATCCGCTTTATTGGCTCGATTTGCGCGTGCGCGTCCGCGAGCGGCGCCTCTGGATAATCGCGATTTTCTTTCTCGTGATGCCGATGCTCATAGGTCTGCTCGCAATGGCAACGGCCTTGCTGGGCAGCGGGGAGGTGCAGCCGGGGCACATCGGAATGACGATAGCCATGTGCGCGATTTTCTGTCAGGCTGGCCTGATCGTGATCCTCTCTCCCCTCGCGGCGGCCCAGCGGATTTCGCAGGAACGCGAGCAGAGGACGTATGCCGCGCTGGTCAACTCGCCCTTGACGCCGGGGGCGATAGCGCGCGGCAAGCTTCTCGGCGCGTGGTCTTTCACGCTCTGGCTCGGTGTTCTGACCTTCCCGCTGATCGCGATTGCGATTCTCTGGGGCGGCGCGGCGCCGTGGGTTCCACTGCTTTGTCTCGCTTTTAATCTGCTCGCGGGGCTGTCGCTTTCTTCCCTGGCTCTTGGCCTGTCGGGTTCATTCGGGAGATCACTGAGCGCATACCTGGCGGCGGGCGCCGTCATCTTTTTGTGGTGCATCGCGCTTCCAATGATAGGAGGCCTGATGATGGGCCTGCTGGAGATCGGGCGCGAGCCTTCGGAGCATATTATCAAGACTGTGTTCTGCGCCTTCTTTCTGCATCATCCGCTCGCGCCGCAGGTGTGGACCACCATGCGCGGAAGCGGGGTCGGCGAGACATTTATGGGGTGGGGAATGTGGGTGCCGTTGTACGGGGCGGCAGTTTGGATGCTTGTGATGTTGCTGGGCTACTGGATGGCCATGCGCGGACTTAAACGCGAGGTCTATTGAGGCCAACTACACAGGTCGTTTGAAATTGGACGGCCGCACAGGCCTGTCCGCAGTGCTACATGACAGGCGGGCTGTGCGGCGCTACCGGGAGTTTTAACATCGGAGAGGGATTCTTATGGCCGTCAAACATGGATTGGGACGCGGACTCGATGCGTTGATACAGGAAATGCCCGCCGCCGCAGCAGCGGCCGGTGATGTCGGACTTAAGCCAGATGGCAACGTTGTCAGCGTTCCGACAGCTGATATTGTCCAGAGTCCGTTCCAGCCGAGGCACGTTTTCGAGCCGGGCGCTCTGGAGGATCTCGTTCGCTCCATTAAGGCGCATGGTGTGCTTCAGCCGCTCATGCTTCGCAGAGTCGGGCAGGGATACGAACTCGTTGCCGGTGAGCGTCGCCTTCGCGCTGCACGCAAGGCCGGACTTGATACGGTGCCGGCCATCATAAGGGATGTCAGCGATGCCGATGCGCTCGCGTTCGGCCTGATCGAGAACCTGCAGAGGGAAGATCTGAACGTGATGGAGGAGGCCGAGGGCTATCAGAGGCTTGTGACGCAGTTCGGGCTCACGCAGGAGGGCATCGCGGGAAGCGTGGGCAAGGCAAGAGCCACGGTCGCCAACGTCCTGCGGCTGCTGGAACTGCCCGGTAATGTGAAGACCATGGTGGCGGACGGATCCCTCTCGGCAGGGCACGCCAAGGTCCTGATGGGCGTAGCGATTGACGAAGAGAAATCCCTGCTGGCTGGACGCTGCGTGAAGGAAGGTCTGTCGGTCCGTGCCCTTGAGCAGTTGGTGGCGAAGCTGGCTCGCATTCCCAGGAAGCCGCGCGCATCACGTTCCGATATCCCGCAGGACCATCTACGTTATCTGTCTGACAAGCTGCACGATCATTTCGGAACAAACGTGAGGATCATGCCGTCCCGCACTCTTGCCAACGGAAAGAAGGCGAGGGGCAGCGTAGAGATAGATTTCTACTCCAACGAGGATCTGAGTCGGCTCCTCGATATTCTCGGAATCGTTGACATCTGAATCGAACATCATGTTGTCCGGTCAGAAAAACTCCAGGTTCCGGCTTCGGGATCATTCATCATTATTGTTCTGCTGTGCCTTGATCGTTTTTTCGGGCTGCGTTCGAGAGAACCGGGGGGAGAATGCCATGGCTGATGTAAGTTCAAAACGAGTTGTGCGCAGGGCAATTGGAGCGGGCCGCTGGTTTCCCGGAAACGAGGTCGAGCTGAGAAAGTTGGTCGAGTCATGTGTTGACGGCGCTGGTGTCAGCGAGATTGAAGGCTCGATCATAGGAGCGCTGGCGCCCCACGCCGGCTATATCTACAGCGGGAAGGTCGCTGGCCACACTTATCGCGCCATCCGTGACCAGGCTCTTGCGGACGGTCCGCCGGATACGGTCGTGGTGCTGGGCATCAGTCACAGGGAGAGTTTCGAGGGCGTGGCTCTGATGGACGGCGACGCCATATCAACGCCGATCGGCGAGGCCGCGCTTGATAAAGATGCTGCGCGGCTGATGACGGAGCATAGTAGCCTGATACGGATGGACTACGGTCCGCACAACGGGGAATGGTCGGCCGAGAACCATGTGCCATTCCTGCAGATTGCGCTGCCCGGTGTTCCATTGGTAATTGCAATCATCGGTGATCATAACACTGAAACAGTGAGTGCGCTTGCAGGCGCGCTGGAGGCCCTTGCAAAGGACAGAAAGCTGTTAGTTGTGGGCAGTACGGATCTGCTGCATGACGCTGATCATGGCTTGGTTGCGAAGACCGATGCCGAAACGCTGCAGTTGATCGCCGGGATGAAGGCGGATGAGCTTGCCGCTGGCTGGAACTCCCGGCGCCAGACGTGTTGCGGGATCATGGCGGTTCTTACTACCATGCGCTTTGCCGCTTCGCAGGGCTGTCGGAAGGGCACGGTTCTCTATTACAGGAACAGCGGCGATGATTTTCCCGAAAGCCGCGGCGAGTGGGTGGTCGGATATGGCGCCGTGGTTTTCGCGAAGTGAATCTGGTTTTGTAACTACTCAGCTTGCGTGTGATTTGACGTCCGCACAACGAATGCCAAAGGTAGGGCGGGACAGCCTGCCCGCAGTGCTTACGCACAAGTGTTGCAGGCGGGCCTGTCCCGCCGATCTCTAACGCAACCAGTTGAGCTCCATGATAGCTTTCGCTGAAAACACGCGGACCGCCGATTATTCGAGTGACGAAATCTATGTCGCCTTAAAAACGCATACCCGCGTAAATCGCGAGGTCAGAACAAACGAAAAGTATGGACAAAAGGCTGTATTCTGGCAGAATTCAGACAGATGAAGGCGTTTAAGGTATATCTTGATGTTTGCAGTTTGAATCGTCCATTTGGATCATGCGCAGCATAGAATTAATCTGGAAGCTGAGGCTGTGCTGATGATTTTAGATTCCATTCAGAAGGGCAAACACGAGTTGATCGGAAGTGAGAT
>CAYWJE010000110.1:0-10877 GCA_964458525.1 uncultured Verrucomicrobiota bacterium | reverse complement strand
GCCGAATTCAGGTTGAATACATTTGAGTACTGCTTCTTCAGACAAGCTTGTGATTCCCAAGCGTGTGCGCCTGGCCGCGATCGTCCGCAGCGCCCTCGACGAGGACATCGGAACGGGCGACGTGACAACGGAGGCGCTGGTTCCCTCGGAAGCTCGGGCGACGGCGGTTATCTTTGCGCGCGCCGCTATTGTGGTTTCTGGCTGCGAGGTCGCTGCGGCCGTTTTCAGGACTCTGGATCCGGCCATTGTTTTCTCGGTTGAAATCCCGGACGGCTCCCGCGCGGAGCCGAACCAGCCCATCGCGAGAATCGAGGGCTCCGCGCGCGCGATCCTCACAGGGGAGCGCACCGCCCTGAACTTCATGCAGAGGATGTGCGGAATCGCCACGCTCACATCGAAGTTCGTAGAGCTGGCAAAGCCGTACGGAGTAACCATCCTCGACACGCGCAAGACCATCCCGCTCCTGCGGGAACTGGAAAAATACGCAGTGCGGTGCGGCGGCGGCGAAAACCACAGGTTCGGCCTGTTCGACAGGATCCTCATCAAGGACAACCACAGGAATCTCTGGGCGCGCGGCGCCAACAGAGACATCGGGGCAGCGGTCGAGGCCGCACGCCGCGCGCGGCCCGAAATCCCCATCGAGGTCGAGGTGGAGTCGGAGGAGGAATTGCGCAGCGCCTTGACGGCCGGGCCGGACTGGATACTGCTGGACAATATCCCGGCTTCCAACCTGCGACGCTATGTTGATATCTGCGCCGGCAAGTGCCTGATCGAAGTATCGGGCGGGGTGAATCGCGACACCATAGAAGCCGTGGCCCGATCCGGCGTGAACGCCGTGTCGCTCGGCTGCCTCACGCACTCGGCGCCGGCGGTTGACTTATCGCTGGAAATCACGGACAGGCCGCAGAATGGATGAGCGAATCGAACGGATCAATAAAGGCCTGGGCAATTGCGGGCTGGGAAAACCGTTGCTGATGCTGGACTCGACCGGCTCAACCAACGATGTTCTGAAACAGAAGGCCGAAGAGGGCGCGGCCGAAGGCTGTACGGTGATTGCCGGTGAGCAGACGGGCGGACGCGGACGGATGGGCAGACAATGGCTCTCGCTCAAAGGCAAGGGGCTCTATATGTCCATCCTGCTGCGGCCGCCCGAATGGCCTGTTTCCGAGTCGCCCGTGATCAGCATGTTTTCGGCTCTGGCTGTGGCCGGAGCATTGAAAAAAGCCGGCTTGAAGAATGTGTCGTTGAAGTGGCCGAACGATGTTCTGGCCGGAGGACGCAAGATCTCCGGCATCCTGATCGAGCCGGAAACACGGGCCGGGATCATGAAATATTGTGTGATCGGAATAGGAGTCAACGTGGCTCATTCCGTATCCGAGCTGGGACTGGTCGAAAGCGGGAACGCCACATCCTGCGCGGCGGAGGGTGTTCCGATTGACCGCGATGAGCTTGCCGTTCTTATCCTTAAGGGGTTGGACAAATGCCGCCTTCGCGCCCTGCCGGGCGACAGAAACTGGATAATAAGGGAATGGGCGGAATGGATCAATCCGAACAAAAGGTCGTGATGAATGCGAGTTTGATTTTGGTTGATATCGGCAACACGAGTGTGTCCCTCGCCCTGTCAGGCGGACGGAAACGGGAAACCCTCTCACGCAGGGAACGACTGCCCACCCGCCGGCTCGCGCCCGGATCCATCGCAGAAGCGCTGGCGCGGATCATGGCGGGACGGAGAATCGAGGGCTCCGTGCTTTGTTCGGTTGTCCCGACCGCGACCAGGTTGTGGAAGCGGGCGCTGCGTGATGCCACGGGGCGCGCACCGCTCGTGGTTGATCACCATCTAGAACTGGGAATCGGCATCGCGCTGCGTCAGCCGGAGAAGATAGGCGCCGATCGTCTGGCCAATGCCTGTGCAGTGTCCTTTCTGCGCGGGACACCGGCCATAGTTGTTGATTTCGGAACGGCCACCACCTTTGACGTTATTTCTGCTGATAACGAATATATTGGCGGCGTCATAGCCCCCGGCCTGCCGCTGATGACAGATTATTTCGCCGAGCGCACGGCGCTGTTGCCGCGCCTGCCGTGGACCGATAACGGCCTGCACTTCCATCCCGCGAGTCGCGCAAGGCGCGGCCGGGCCATTGGGAGCAACACGGTTGAGGCCATGCAGATCGGAGCGGAAACAGGCTATATCGGAATGGTCCGCGAGATACTCGCGCGCCTGCGCCGCGAGGTGAAAGGCGGAAGCATCAAGATCTGTGCGACGGGCGGCTATGCCAGGTGGCTTCTCGCAGGATCAGATCTCAACATACCGGTTGACCCTGACCTGACCCTGCGCGGCCTGGTCCGCATTTATGAACTGAACCGATAATTATGGAGTGAATCATGCAAAGCAATGCCTACGCGATCATACTGGCGGGCGGTAAGGGCGAGCGATTCTGGCCCATGAGCACCGCGGCGCGCCCTAAGCAGCTCCTTTCAATTGTGGGAGGAGAACCGCTTGTGGCGGCAGCGGTGAGGCGGTTAAATGCTTTAATTCCTGCCGATCGTGTTTTTGTGATCACGCGCGATGAAATCGTCGGCGCCGTGCGGGCGGCCGTTCCCGACCTGCCGGCGAAAAACATCATAGGAGAACCAGTCGGTAGAGATACGGCAGCGGCGATAACCCTTGGCGCCGCCCTGGTCAAGGCGAGGGATCCCGACGCCTCTTTCTGCGTCCTCACGGCCGATCACGTCATCGGTGACGCCAGCCTGTTCAATCGCACTCTCAGCGAAAGCTTCGTCATTGCCGCCTCCGGCGTCCTCGTTACGATTGGAATGAAACCTTCCTTCGCGAGCATCGGCTTCGGGTATATCGAGGCAGGCAATCCAATTGCGCATCCGGGCGAGACGGAATTCTTCAAGGCTAAGCGGTTCGTCGAGAAGCCTGACATAGAGACCGCCAAGCGCTATCTAAAATTGGGCTCCTTCTACTGGAACTCCGGCATGTTTATCTGGTCCGTCAAAACCTACGAGGCTGCGCTGGCTGCTCACTGTCCCGCGCTGCTGGACATGATGAAAAAGATCGAGCCGATGGCGGGCGGACCGGGCCTCGCCGGAGTGCTGGCATCCGTATACCCCGGGCTCGAAAAAATTTCAATAGACTACGCGCTCATGGAAAAGGCCGGCAACGTTGTGATGGCAAAGGGCGTCTTCGAATGGGATGATGTAGGCTCATGGACCGCGCTTGAAAACCACATTGAGAAAGACGCCGCCGGCAACGCGACGCTGGGCCAGGTTGAGTCCATTGACTCTTCCGGCAATGTCGTAGTCGCCGAGCAGGGACTGGTTGCGCTCTGCGGCGTAAAGGACTTGGTGGTCGTGCGGACAGAGAACGCGACCCTCGTTTGCCCCAAGGACCGGGCGCAGGACGTCAAGCGCATCGTCGAACTCCTCAAGGCGGACGAAAGGCACGGGAAGCTGTTATGAAAAGGATTATCGCATTGGATTACGGCGAGCGAAGGATTGGCGTGGCGGTCAGCGATGAGGCCTGCATCATAGCCATGCCCCTTTGCGTGATCGAAGTAAAGAGTGTCCGCCAGGTCATGGCAGAGCTGAAGCTGATCTGCGCCGAGAAGGACGCCGGCAGGATAATCGTCGGCATGCCGCTCAATATGAACGGATCAGCCGGGCCGCGGGCGGAGAAGACGGTGGGGTTCGTGAAAACTCTTCAGGAAACCCTGCAAATCCCGGTGAAAACGTGGGATGAACGTTTAAGCTCTAAAATGGCGGAGCGTAGTCTCATTGAATTCGATGTCAGCCGCGGCAGGCGAAAGCGAGTGATTGACAAGCTCGCGGCACAGGTGATCCTCCAAGGCTATCTGGATTCTAACGAAAGCGCCGCCACATGCCACGCTATAAACTGACAATCGCGTACGATGGAACGGATTATTCCGGCTGGCAGGTCCAGCCGGGGCACAAGACCGTCCAGGGCGAGATTGAAAGGGCTTTTCTCACCTTCACGGGCGCGCGCGTTGTCGTTCACGGAAGCGGACGTACAGACCGGGGGGTGCACGCCGCCGGCCAGGTGGCGCACGTTGACATCGAGCCCGGCCGGACCTGCCGCGAAATTCTCAAGACCCTCAACGCCCTTCTGGCGAACGATATCCGCGTGCTCAAGGTTGGAAAGGCGCGGAGCGATTTCCACGCGCGCCGCTGCGCGGTGAGCAAGGAATACCGCTATCACATATGGGACGGCGAAGTTTTGCCGCCGGCCATCAGGCTGTACCGGCATCAAGTTAAACGCCGGCTCGATATTGCGGAAATGCAGGCTGCAGCCGTTTTGCTGGAGGGGCGCAGAGATTTTGCGTCGTTCACCGCCAACCCGAACAGAAAAGTTGAAAGCACGATCCGCCATCTCATCTCGTTGAAGGTGAAGCGCAGAGGAGACGAAGTGGTTATCACGGCAAAGAGCGACGGATTCCTCTACAAGATGGTGAGGAGCCTCGCCGGATTCCTGATAAGGGTGGGAGAAGGAGCAGTTCCGTCCTCGGCGGCCCTATGCATCCTGGAATCGGGCACGCGCACCGCGCGGGTGCCCACGGCCCCGCCGGAGGGTTTGTTTCTCTGGCGTGTCACCTACCCCCGTTCCGCGGCGGACGCATAAAAAAAGCAGTTGAACGGCGAAGGGGTTACGCTTATTCGCCACTCTTCTCGGATACGCTTCAACGAACCACTTACACGTTGGCGGATCAGGGCTTTTCGTTGAAGCGAGTCGTGAAAGGGTATCCGTTTAAGTGTGTGCGTTTAAGTGTATCTGTTCAAGTGTGGAGGTTAAGAATGCGGTTAAGTGTCCTTTCTATTCCCCCTGCTCTCAGCGCCTGCCCCTTCCGCGGCTTTGTCCCGACCGTATTCTCGGCGGCGGACGGGCAGCATCCCCAGTGGCCTGACGCGCGGCTTCCGAATGGAACTCGTGCCCCATTTCAATGGGAATCGGCCTGCGCAGCAGGCGCTCTATCGCGCGCAGCGCGTCCCGCTCATCGGCATTGCAGAGTGAAATGGCATCACCATCCGCGCCGGCGCGCGCCGTTCGTCCGATGCGGTGGACATAAGTCTCCGGGTCCTGCGGCAGGTGATAGTTGATAACGTGCGTTATGCCATCCACGTCAATCCCCCGCGCCGCGATATCGGTGGCCACGAGCACGCGGACCTCGCCTCTCTTGAATCCCGCAAGCGCCGTTGTGCGGGCGCCCTGGCTCTTGTTGCCGTGGATCGCGGAAGCCGTGATTCCGGCGCGCAGCAGTTTCTCGCATACCTTGTTGGCTGAGTGTTTCATCTGCGTGAAGACGAGCACTCGGCTCTTCTCGCCATCCTTGAGAAGGCGCACAAGCAGATCGTCCTTATTCCCGCGGTCAACGAACAGAACCTTCTGCTTGATCTTTTCGATAGTAGGCTGTTCGGGCGCTATGGCGACATGCACGGGGTCCCGAACGAGAGTCCTTGCCAGGGCAACGACCTCCGGCTGGAGGGTGGCCGAGAAAAAGAGCGTTTGCCGCTTCGTCGGAAGCTTGGCTATAACCTTCTTAATATCGCGGATGAAGCCCATATCCAGCATGCGGTCCGCCTCGTCGAGCACGAAAACCTCAATCTCGTCGAGCTTCACAAAACCCTGTCCCATCAGATCCAGCAGCCGGCCCGGCGTGGCTACTACGATCTCCGGCCCGCGGGCAAGCGCCTGCTCCTGTGGTCGCTGCCCCACGCCCCCAAATATGACGGTGTGGGATATGCGCAGATACCGCCCGTAGACGCGAATGCTGTCCCCTATCTGCGCCGCAAGCTCCCGCGTTGGCGTCAGGATAAGAACTCGCGGGCGGCCCCGGCCAACGACACGGCTGTTCCGCGTGAGATAGTCGAGAGTAGGCAGAACGAACGCTGCTGTCTTGCCGGTGCCGGTCTGCGCGCAGCCGAGCAGGTCGCGGCCCTTCAGGAGGTGTGGAATGGCTTCCACCTGTATAGGTGTGGGCGTGTGATACCCCTCCTCGGCAGCCGCGCGTTGAAGCTGCGGAAGCAGCGCTTGAAAAGCCGGATGGGCGCTGAGGGGCGCGGCCGGTGAAGCCTGACGATGCGGTTGCACAGGAGAAGCGGAATGGGCAGGCCTGGAAGACGCCGGACGCCCGGTGTGTACGCGGTGATGGGTATTGGTCATGTTTCTCTCCGTCCGGCAATATTCATCTCGGCCCGCCGGACGCGTGGAAGAGAAGCAGCCGCGACAAACGCGGCGACAAAAGTTCAACCAGGAAAGCTGAACTAATCTGAGCACATATACATGCAGGGGCGAATGATGTCAAGCGCGAATAATCCTGGAAAAAGCAGTTGGACAGGATAACAGGATTAAGAGACTATAAATCAACAGGATAGGTTGCAAATGGACTGCACCTAAAAGGTGTAATCCGTTTGCAATGTAAATCTTTCCTGTACATCATGTTATCCTGTCAGAAAAAATCCTACTGCCGACCGTTCTTGATCGGTCTGAGTATTCACAGACAAGGAAATGGGGGGGAGGGTTCATCCGTCGTGCGACAGGCCCCGGCTAAACGACATGCTTCCTGCATATCTTGCGAAAGTGATAGCCGAAAATAGACAGAACGATCGCATCCTGCATAAGCCGCGGGTGGCAGAACTGCGTCCAGAGAATCAGCTTCCAGTAATGGAAGCGGCCGCGGCCCACGACCCCGAGCTTGTAGAACGAGCGAAAAAGGGCATAGACATGGGAGATACGGAAACGTCCCCGCGTTTCACCCGGCTGGTACTCGCTGAGAAATGTTCTCAGCCGCCGGTAGTAGTGCTCGGGCGAGTAGATGTGATCCAGTATCTTCTGATACCCGTCTTTCAGAGTTGCCATGCTCATCGCGGGAACTATGTTGGTGGTGCCGTCCACGTTATCCCCTGACGCCTGCGCGCACAGCCGGCCTTCCTTCTTCATACGCTCGTAGAGACGGGTTCCAGGGGGCGCCTGCAGAAGGCCGACCATGGCGGTCACAATTCCGCTCTTCTGGATGAAGTCAATCTGCCGCTGAAAGATTGACGGCTGGTCGTGGTCGAAACCGACAATGAAGCCGCCCTGAACCTGCAACCCCGCCCGCTGCATGCGCTTGACATCAGCCACCAGGTCCCTGTCCCTGTTCTGCGCCTTGCTGCACTCGGCGAGACAATTGTTATCGGGTGTCTCGATGCCGACAAACACCTTATTGAACCCGGCTTTCACCATCAGCCCCATCAGCGGCTGATCATCAGCCAGGTTGATGGATGCCTCTGTGAGAAATTGATTCCCGCGTCTATTCTTTCGCCACCCGGCCAGGGCCGGAAGCAGATCCGTCTTCACATATCTCTTATTTCCTATAAAATTATCGTCCACGAAAAACACCTCGTCGCGCCAGCCCAGCGAGTAAAGGCTTTCTAGCTCGGCAATTATCTGCGCGGAAGTCTTAGTACGCACGCGGTGGCCGAGCATGGCTGTGATGTTGCAGAAATCACAGTTGAACGGACAGCCGCGTGAAAACTGCATCGCCATCGTGGCATACCGTCTGAAGTCGAGAAGATCCCACCGCGGACAGGGAGTTTTGGTCATGTCCGCGAATTCGGAGGACTCGTAAACGCGCTTCGGGCAGCCGCGCTCCAGATCTTCAAGAAACGGCGGCAGGGTCAGCTCCGCCTCGTTAAGGATGAAATGATCCACCTGCTCAAACTCCGATTGCTCAACATTGAACAGCGGGCCGCCCGCAACGACACGGAGCCCAGCATCCTTGCAGCGCGTCACGAGCTGGTGCGCGGATTCGCGCTGGACAATCATGGCGCTGATGAACGCGCAATCCGCCCATGCCAGATCCTTATGATTGAGACTTCTCACGTTCGCATCCACGAGGCGCAGCGACCAATGAGAAGGCAGCATGGCTGCCACGGTGAGCAGGCCCAGAGGGGGCAGCGCGGCCCGCTTGCCGATAAATTCAAGCGCGTGCCTGAAACTCCAGAAAGTGTCAGGAAACTCCGGATATATGAGTAGAACATTCATGATTAAGCATGATACTTCTCAACGCCTATCAACACAAGACTTTTTTGACCACGGATTACACGGAACACACGGAAGGGAGGGCGCTACTTCGCAGACACCCGGGTCGCCGGCACGGCGGGCATCCAGCTCTGGGCTCGATTTCGAACTCCAGCCGGAATGATTTCAATTTCAGAACTATTTCACAGGCTCATAGCCTGATTCGCCGAACTTCTGATAGGAAAGCAAATAACCGCTACCGGACAGAAGCGAGTACCAATATCCCGAAGACTCGTGATATACCGTCATATCGCTTGTTCCATCTCCGTCATAATCGCCCGGAACAGGTGTATATCCCGATGCGCCGAACTGCGCGTATGCCAGGGAATAATCGCTCGACTGATAGATATACCAATAGCCGGTTGATTCCTGATATACGGCAAGATCAGTCTTGCTGTCAGCATCAAAATCCCCTGAAACCGGCTCATAGCCCAATGCGCCAAACGGCGTATACGACAAGGAGCCCCCACTTCCCGACAGCAGGATATACCAATAGCCGGTATTTTCATGATAAACCGCGATATCAGAAAAACCATCCCCGTCATAATCGCCCGGGACGGGTGTATATCCCGATGCGCCTAACTGCGTGTACGCCAGGGAATAATCGCTCGACTGATAGATATACCAATAGCCGGTTGATTCCTGATATACGGCAAGATCAGTCTTGCTGTCAGCATCAAAATCCCCTGAAACCGGCTCATAGCCCAATGCGCCAAACGGCGTATACGACAAGGAGCCCCCACTTCCCGACAGCAGGATATACCAATAGCCGGTATTTTCGTGATAAACTGCTTGGTCGGCCTTCTTGTCACCATCGAAATCGCCGGGAACAGCATCATACCCGGGGCCGCCGAGTTTCGTGTATGAAAGCGAAGCGCTGCTGGATTCCAAAACGAACCAATATCCGGAGGACTGGTGATAAACAGTTAAATCGCTCTCGCCGTCTCCGTCAAAATCGTTGACAACCCTGCCTCCCGTGTAGCCAGTGTCCGGCGTGCTGAATTCGCTCGTTTTCATTTTTACAAAATAATAATTCGTAGAGCCGGAAGTCGCGGAAGAATCATCGTAATTTGTCACGATGACATTATTCGCGATCCGTGTCGCCTCCAGAAAATTGTCTGTTGTATGGCGCCACACTTCGTAAACATCGGCTCCGCTCACCGCATGCCATGTTATTCTCACTTTATCCCTGAACAATCCGTCGCTTGCGGAAACATATAACGGCGCCGACAAACGATTGGTGGTGTATTCATACGCACCTATATCCACGACAGCCAATCCGTCCCCGTCGCCGTCCAGCGGTCGGCTGTTGCAATCTATATCCAGATCGGGCGCCTCGTTGGTACCCCCTGTGTCAATGCAGGGAGAACCGTAGTGCAAACGACAATTCCCCGTACCGACATCAAAAAACACCGGATTATCCGAAATATTTCCGGTGCCCGTTACTATCGGCTTGGTGCAGCAGTATTCGTAAGTTTGATCCGAAGGAGTATTATTTTCAAAATTATTCATGGCTCCGGCAGCTACATTAAAATAGGAAATAGTGTTCCTGAGCGTGCCGCCGCGGAAGCAATATATTCCGCCGCCAGCAGCCGAATACTCGGCTGTGACTGAATTGCTGGCGATCGTGCAGTTCTGGACGGTGCCGCCCAAATCGCAATATACACCTCCCCCATCTCCGGTTGCGTAGGTCGTGCCCCAGGCGTCGGCTGAATTGTTGTAGATAATGCAATTTTTCACTATGCCGCCTTCGTGAAGCTTAACCCCGCCGCCCTGAGCCGAATTCCTGGCCACAGCGGAGTTTGAGACAATCAGGCAATTTTCCACCAAGCCGCCTTTCTCCGCACAAACACCGCCCCCGTAACAGTAATACGTGTAACTCGGAGAGCAATTGCTGCTTGTAACCGAATTCGCAGCGATTGTGCAATCCTGCACCGTGCCGCCGCACCAAAAAAAGACGCCGCCTCCGGAAAAAAAATTGCCGGCGGGCTCATAATCAGTACTGGTCGCTCTATTGTCGGAAATCATGCAGTCATAGACCGTTCCACCGTAATAAAAGTACACGCCGCCGCCATACGGCGAAGAATTCTCGGTAATGAGACAGCTCCGCACTGTGCCTTCCTCGGAAATATATATGCCGCCACCCTCCTCGGACTCGCCGCCCGTGATGGTAAATCCCTCAATCACTGCGTTCGAATGCGCTATGTAGAAACATCTGACCGCTTCCTGCCCATCGACAATCGTCTGATGGCATCCGTTTACGCTTTGCAACGTAATTCCATTTGTTATCTCCACGCATTCGGACAGAAGATACACGCCGTTTGTAACAAGCACCGTATCGCCTCCAGCTGCGACGAGAACCGCATCTTGAATATTAGTGGCTGCCCTTGTCCAATCCGAATATGGCGACACATGCGATCCGTAAGGAGACACATAAAGTGTGGAAGCCGAGACCTCAAGCAGAGGAAAACATATAAAACACAAAAGAAGAAAAGGCGCTGCAAAACGCCGGACAGAAGCTGAAAACACATTGAACCCTATACTGACTTTAACATCACACGTGTGTTTCACAAGACCTCCTTTTCAGTAACTCAAGACTTGAGGATTCATCAGAAAATGCCATACATTGTTATATTTACAATATAAAACACATATTGTCAAGCCTGAAGTTTGACAGTATTTTTCGAAACAATTCGGGCTCCACCCTTACTGAGCAGCTTACCAGAAGACAAACCCTATGCAGGTTAGCTCCTTAAACTTCGATTGTTTGAGTAAATGAGTCAAACAAATCCGACTG
>CAYWJE010000109.1:0-10924 GCA_964458525.1 uncultured Verrucomicrobiota bacterium | reverse complement strand
AACTTCACTAACGCGGCTTTACACCAAAACGAATTTCAAATACATTTGGCTAGTTTTATACAATCTGGCAATTCTTCATTTGATGCACATCTCTTTCTGCTAGAAAGACTTAGGGTTATCGCACATCCCGAAAAAAGGACTCTTCTGCGCCCGGCGGCAGCATTTTTCTCGACGAGATTGCCGAGCTCAGTATGCCCATGCAAGCGGCATTGCCGGGACGACCCCAACGCGGGCAAGCTTGTGCAGCCCGCGCGTCTGGTGGGCAAAACAGCGCCTGTCGAGGCCCTTTGGGGAACACGGTTGGCATGTATGACAGGGCTTGGACGTTGGCGCAACGATTCGGCGTGAGAATGCGGCGGCTGAAATCGCGCGCGCGATATGAGGGTCAGGGAAAATGAGGTCAGGTTGGGCGCGGGCCACACCAGCCGCTATATGGTCGGTAATGCCAACGGTCATCGATATAACAGCATTCTCGCCATCCTCGCCGCTACGCGGCTCGCACGATCCTCGATGCCAACTGTTCGATGATGTCCTGCTTGCCCCCCCCATACACACGGCCCGTGCTGCGCTCTGCTACTCCGCCACCAGTTCTCGGGCTTCAGCTTCTTCACGCGCGCGCCCTTCTTCTTCCTTTGGTGACGCGGCAAAACCGCTTAATCTTCCCCCAGCCAGTGCGTCGTTGCAGCCCACATGATCAGAGGTCTTTATTCATATCCTCGTGCTTACACGTAATGTCTGGCGCGTGCCGCACGATGCGGCCGTTCACGAGATAGACCACGTCTTCGGCAATGTTGGTCGCATGGTCGGCGACTCGCTCAAGATGTCTCGATACGGAAAGCAAATGAATCAGGGCATCGAGATGCTCGGGGTGTTCCCGGATAGCAGCCTTCACTTGTTCGTACATGCCGCGGTTGATGGCGTCCACCTCATCGTCGGCCACACAGACCTCGACAGCGGCAGGCACATCACTATCCACAAGGGCATCAATACTCCTCTTGAGCATTCGAGCAGCTTTGCCGGCCATAGTGTCAAAGTCGAAAGGAAACGGCGCGAGAGGGAGCGCGTGAAGGAATACAGCTCGTTCCGCAATGTTGACGGCAAGATCGCCAATGCGCTCCAAATCGTTATTGAGTTTCAGCACGGCAACGATAAAGCGAAGGTCAATGGCTACTGGCTGATGCAACGCCAAAAGCTTGAGGCATTCTTCCTCAACAGCGACTTCCGCATGGTCTATTTCTGTATCAGCTTCTACCACGCGCACTGCCAGAGATTTGTCCCGTTCCTGCACGGACTTTACCGCGAGAGACAAGTTATCCTCCACCATCGCAACCAGTGAAAATATCTGGCGTTTCAACTGTTCCAGTTCATGTATCAGATGTGCCGTCATACTCACGCTCTCCTGTATTTATCCAAACCGACCAGTAATATAGTCTTCCGTATGCTTCTCCGTGGGATTCGTGAACAGCTTGCTCGTCTCTCCGTACTCAATGAGACGCCCTTCGTAAAGGAACGCCGTAAAATCGGAGACGCGAGCAGCCTGCTGCATGTTGTGGGTGACAATGATGATGCTGTACTTACCCTTCAACTGGCCGATCAGGTCCTCGATATGTGCCGTAGCCTTCGGGTCCAGGGCGGAAGTGGGTTCGTCCATCAACAGGATATCGGGCTCCACCGCCAGCGCGCGGGCAATGCAGAGACGCTGCTGCTGACCTCCCGAAAGCCCCAATGCATTATTGTCCAGTCGGTCCTTGACCTCTTCCCACAGCGCGGCTTGCTGCAGGCTGCATACGACGATAGACGCCAGTTCGGACCGGTTGCTGACACCATGAAGTCGTGGGCCGTAGGCAACGTTGTCAAAGATGGATTTCGGAAATGGATTCGGCTTCTGGAACACCATTCCAACTTGCTTCCGCAAGACGGTCACGTCTATCCATTTGCCATAGACATTGTTGCCGTGGAACAGCAATGTCCCAGTGGTCGTACAACCAGGAATCAGGTCGTTCATCCGATTTATGGCACGAAGCAGCGTGCTCTTTCCACAACCACTCGGGCCAATGATGGCCGTGACGCACCCCGACTCGATGTCAAGCGTCACGCGCTTGACGGCTTCGTTATCCCGGTAATAGATGGAAAAGTCGTGTGCACTGACATGCGCCTTTCCGTCACCGGGTCCGCTCGGGGCATGCACGGAGTTCACGAACTCAATGCCTTCGACCGCGGATCTCACGGCAGTGGGTGCGGCCGCGGCATCTGGCCTGACATCTGTTGCAATTTTCATGGTCATGTTCATCCTTTCAGCTTTTTGGCAATCCGAGCACGAAAAACGATCGCAAAGCAGTTCAGTAGAAGCACGACCGTGAGCAATACGGCCACCATACCGAACTGAACGTGCCGGATCTCGTTGACAGCCTCGTGCTCTGTGCACAGGTTATAGATGTTCCACGACAGAGCCCCGGTGGGTTGGTTCCACGCGGCCAGGGGATTCAGGTTGAGCGTGGCAGCCACGCTGGCGGCGGCCGTAAAGATGATCGGGGCGGTTTCGCCAGCTGCCCGGCCCATGCTGATCACGGTGCCGGTCAGGATTCCGGGCAGCGCGGCGGGAAGGATAACCGTCACAATGGTGTGCCATCGGCCCGCGCCGAGGGCCAATGCCGCCTCACGATAGGTGTGCGGCACGGCCCGGATCGCTTCTTCCGAGGCCCTGATAATCGTGGGCAGAATCACCAGCGACAACGTCAAGGCCCCGGCCAGAACCCCCTTGGGCATATGACAAACATTCAGGAAGAAAGCTAAGCCGAACATGCCGAACACGATGCTCGGGACGCCCGCGAGCGTACTGACGCACGTCCGCAGGAAAGTGATGATCCTGCCGGGCCGGGCGTACTCGATAAAGTAAATCGCCGCTACGATGCCGATCGGAACGGCAAACAGAATGGCGCCCAGCGTCAGGTAGAGGGTGCCCATCAACTCGGGAAAGATGCCTCCGAAGATGTGGATATCCAGAGGTTCGTCGGTCAGGAATCCCCAGTAGAACGTGAAGCGTGGCCGCAGCATGGCCGCAGCATGGGTCTCGACATAGTCAAACAACGGTGCGAGCTGCGTGCCGCGAAACGCGTCCGCCCTCGGCGTCAACACCTTCCGCCCCATGCCGTCGCCACTGTAGTCCCACCGCTCGACGTAGAGAAGTTCGCGCAGTCTGACCTGCGCACGATCCCAGCGGGTGGCTCCATACTGCTTGCGGGGGAGTGCCGGTGTGGCCGCGCCCGGCGCCGGACCAAGCAGGTCGTCAACGCGCTCCTTGAGGTCAACAAAGCTGGCCGTCTTGGATGTGATATGATGGAGGACGTCATCGATCAGCATGATGTCCGTCGTTATGCTTTCTGAATCCACATGCCCGCGCAAACGTTCAAGCAGTTTGCCGACCGTCTCGACATTCTCCAGGAATGCCTCGTCGTCCATTCTCCGTAACCGACGTTCTACAAGCCGGCCAATGGAGTCTTCCCGTGCGGCCAGTGCGATCAACGTCGGTCGCAACGCATCCAGCTCGTTCGCCTGCTCGGCCTCAAAACGTGTTAGCATGGTGTAGACCGGGCGACGCGCCAATTGTGCGGCTTCCAGTTCAGCAGTCAACGCGTCGGCATTACCGCGCTTAAACCGCTCCAGCAGTAGCCTGCGGTGCTCCACCGTAGCCTTGAACACAAATGCCCCCGCGCCGCGCTTGAAGATGGGCGCCAAGATCACCAGCAGGGCCACGCCCATGATCAGGATGGAAAAGAGGCCGAGCGAGGAGAACGATCGGTCAAGTAACTTGCGTGTGCCGAGTCTCACGTTACGCCTCCCCCGCAAGCTTCTTGCGTTGTCGGGCGACAACCCACTCGGAAATCAGGTTGCAAGCAAAACAGAAGACGAGGAGCAGGAGTCCCATGGCAAAAAGCACGTGATAACGCGCCGAGCCCGTGACGTGATCTGCCTCGCCCATGTCCCCGGCAATCGTGGCTGTGAGCGTGCGAATCGGAGCAAAGTAGTTGAACCAGGGCTCCGGAATCTGGGCCGCGTTCCCTGACGCCATCCACACGACCATGGTCTCGCCCAGGGCGCGCATGATGCCGAGCAGCACCGCCGCCAGAATCCCGCTGCTCGCCGCCGGCATGATGGTCTTGACCAGGGTTTCAGCCCGGGTCGCCCCGAGTGCGTAGCTGCCCTCGCGCAGCTCCCGCCCAACGGCTTGTAGCGAATCCTCAGCTACGCTGACCACGGTCGGAAGCGCCATGACCCCCAGCACAATCGACACGTTGAGCGCGTTCGTGCCGGTAACAATGGTGAAGCCGTAGAGCGCGTTCCCAACAACAATCAGCAACAGGCTTGCGGCAACGCCGACCGTGAGAAGTATCGGGATGCAGACAGTTGTGCGGAGCGCGTCACGCCCAATGTGCGCGCTCGCCAAATCGCTGACCACGACGACGGTGATAAAGAGGAAAGGGACAGCGAGAACATACCAGGCAACAGCCAGAATGCGCCCGCCGTTATCCTGCAGCATGGGTGCAAAGACCACCAAGGCAAGAAAGCCGTAGGCAACCGATGGAATCGCGGCGAGAATCTCGATAACCGGTTTGACAACCTGCCGAACCGAGAAAGGCAGGACATCGCTAAGGCAGACTGCAGCCGAAATGCCGAGCGGCACCGCTACGACCGCCGCGCCAAGGGTCACAAGGACGCTTCCGTGGATGATCGCCAGCGCTCCAAAGGCTGGTGGGTCGCCGGATGGATACCAGTGAGTGCTCGTAAAGAACTCGCACAGTCCCCGGATCTGAAAGAAGGGAATCGCATCTCTTGCAATGTAGAATATGATGAACAACACCGCTGCCGCCGCGACGGAAGTAATCGCAAACAGGATGGTGCGCCCCAATCCGTCGAGAACATTGTTCAGGACGCTCGCCCGCGAACTCAACACCAGGCGTTCCACGGGATTTCCCGGACAACTTTCTTTTACGGATTTCTTCACGTTCCTGTACCTCACCTTTTCTAATCGCAATCAGGATATGTATACTGCGTTAGTTGAATATTGCGTGCGTGTTAGATGTTGGTTAGGGCGGAAGTCCTGCGAGCACCGCCATGAGTGGCAAAAAAGCCGCTGGAGAAGTACCAGCGGCTCTCTGCTACACTCATTCCAGCCATCAGTATTTTGTTACGGGCACGAATCCGATGTCCTCGATAATTTCCTGGCCCTTTTCGGAGAGGTGCAGCGTCACAAAAGCATGCACATGACTTCCGAGCTTCGGATAGCCGTTTGTGAACATGAATAGCGGGCGGGCAATCGGATACCGTCCGCTGGTTACCGATTGGGGCGAGGGATAGATGCCGTTGATCTCAAGCGCCTTGACGGTCTTGTCAACAAAGCCGAGTCCGGCATAGCCGATTGCCGTGGGAGTCGACTGCACACGGGCACGAATAGCACCATTGCTCCCGACATATTCCGCTCCGTCCTTGATCTTCTCCCTGATCTTCTCGTCGTTAACCTTATGCGTCATTACGAGGCCTTCAAAGGTCTCGTAAGTGCCGCTATTGGTGTCACGGCTGACCACGACGATCTCCTTGTCCGGGCCACCAACCTGTTTCCAGTTGGTGATGTTGCCCATGTAGATGTCGCGGATCTGCGCAACCGTCAGGCCCTTGACCGGGTTGCTGGGATGCACGAGTACCGGCAGACCGTCCATGGCCACCACATGTGCCACCGGCATGACACCCTTCTCCACGGCGGCGGCGAACTCCTTGTCTTTCATGAACCGCGACATGTTTGCGATGTCGCAGGTGCTGTTGATGAGGCTTTTGGCTCCGTTGCCGCTGCCGGACTCGTTCACAGTCACGTTCACGTCCTTGTGCTTTGCCATGTAGTACTCGGCAAAAGCCTTCGCGATCGGTCCCACGGTTGTGGACCCATCCAGAACGACCTTGCTCGACTCCTCCGCGATTACCACGCCTGCGCTGAGCGCTGCGGCAACCAACACGGCCATTGTCTTACTATTTCTGTTTCTCTTCATGATCTTCTCCCTATTCGCTTATTGTTTGTTGTAGTCAGAAACTGGCGGCGATTTCCAAGCCCGCCACGTTGGTGCTCTTCCAATCGTCTCCATCGCGGTCTGTTTGCAGCAGGTAGTAAAGCCCGCCCTTGATTCGGTCGGAGAACTTGGCGCTGACGCCAAGGTAGTACCGATGCCGGTTCAGCTTATCCGAACTGGAAAGACCGTCTTTATCTTCGTAGAACGCTTCCCAGGCTGCGTAGGGGTTAATCCCCAGGTCAGTCAGTTTGTAGGGTGACTTGACCTTGATCCGGTTGCGGAAACGCAGATAATCGTCTTTCCCATCGTCCTTCATGCGCCACTCGAAACGGGTCCGATCCTCCAAAACCCATCCGGCAATGTTCTTCCTGAAGACGAGTTCGCCGGTTGGGCGTTCCTCGTTTTGCCAGTAGTGATCGCCATCCCCAACCGGGGAATAGGACACCGTTCCGTCTGACGCGGTCTTTTGGCTCACCACCGTCTTCTCCTTGCGCTCCTGCACAATGCGATAACCGAGTCCCACCTTGAGCCAGTCGGTAACTGTGTATGTACCCAGAAGGAGCGTTTCTTCATCGTACAGCTCACTGCCGCTGTCACCGTAACGCATCTCCTCTTCGATCTTGACGGATAGAGTGTCGGTAATCTTGCCCGAGGCTTCCGCCTTGAGCCAGACCTGGAAATCTCCGTCATCGTACGCCTGGCTTGTTGCTGCCGCACCAAGCATGATTGTCACTGCTAATAGCCATGTTGTCTTCTTCATGTGTTCCGTTTTCTTTCTGATTGTCTTTCTTGTATTTTATGAATCTTCAACGTGATGTCGCAGTCAATGTGTGCGTGTATCCCTTGTGGCCCACCTCCTTTCTTTGTTCGTACTGCCTATCGCCGTTTGTTCTGAATCTATTTCTTGTTCTATCAACGGCCCGCCCGAGAACATTCCAAGGAAGATGCCGCAGGAAGAATCTTTTGTAGCACTCCCTGCGGGGACCGCTGTGAAATAGCGCTGACACCTTAGAATAGGCGCAACCGGCACAATCAGCTGAAGTACACATAAGTTGCCCCCTGCCCTGATACTCTCTGTTTTATGGCGCCATTAGAACAGGACGCCATTAGGAGAATATGAGGGGGCCGTGAGAAGTCTGTTTGGAATGAGGCCGTCGGCGGTTGAAGAAACCTACGATCGGGGCAGGCACAAAGTGAACGTTGTGCCACTCCCGATGGAGCTCTCAACCGTGACGTTGCCCTGATGTGCCAGGACAATGTGTTTCACGATGGAGAGACCCAGGCCGGTGCCGCCAAGCGCGCGGCTGCGCGCCGTGTCCACGCGGTAGAAACGCTCGAAAATGCGGGCCAGATGTTTCTTTTCGATGCCGGGTCCCTGATCCGCCACGTCGATAACGATCTGATCGCCATCTTGCCTTGATGCTACGCTAACGCATCTGCCTTCGCCACTGTACTTGATCGCATTGTCGACCAGATTCCCGATGGCCTGTTCAAGCAGTGGGCCGTTGAGAGGAGCGCTCAGGTCCTCTGAACATTTCACGTTCAGCGTTATGCCCTTGACCTCTGCCGCCTGTGCGAACGTATGCGCTACTCGTTGCAACACTTCCTCAATTGATATGCGATCACGGTGGACCTGTTCGCGTGCGGCTTCGAACTCGATTCTGGATAGACTCAGCAGGTCTTCGACAATCGCTTCGAGGCGGCACACATGCCGCGACATCATGGCCGTGAACCGGGCGGCGTCGGCCGGCGGGGGAGAGGTCTCGCCGGACAGCGTTTCGACGCATCCTTTAAGGGCCGTGATCGGCGTCTTGAGTTCATGGGAAACATTGGCGACGAAATCGCTTCGAACGCGCTCCAGCCGCGTCAGTCGCGTCATATCGTTCACCACAACCAGCCCGCCGATACGTTGTTCATCCGGATCCGCGAGAGGGGTGCCATGCAATTGCAGATGGCGCTCCGCAACACCTCGCACAACGATTTCCGCTTCCGATGGCCCGGCATTCGTAAGCGTGGCAACAACAAAGTCCTGCACTTCATGATGCCGAACCGCCTCCTGGACGGTCCGCCCGCGCGCCTTTTCAGGCTCGATATCGAGCAATCGGCCGAAAGCCTCATTGACATACAGGATGCGCCCTTCCACGTCGACAGCGAGGACACCTTCCACCATGGACGCGAGTACGGCATCTTGCTCCACGTGCTGCCTCATAATCGTATCCATGCGGTCACCGAGCTGCGCAGCCATGTCGTTAATCGTCCGGGCCAGAGCGCCGATTTCATCGTTGGTAGCCACAGTCACTCGCGCACTCAAATCACCCTTTGCCAACCGTTCGGCAATTCGACGCATGTCCTCCAATGGTCGTGTAATTCGACGAGAGAGGTAAAGAGCAACGAGAGCAAAAAGCGCGGCCGCAAAGAGGCCGCCAATGAGAAGCTGGCTGGAAATGGCATGCTGAGTCCACCGAATCTCGGCGAGGGGCTGCGACATGCGCACGACGGCAACAATCACGCCATCACGCCGAACCGGAAGTGCGATATACATCAGCCTTTTCTTGAGCGTGTCGCTGTATCGAACCGATGTGCCGGTCTTCACACGGAGCGCTTCGGCAATTTCCGGTCGGCCGGCGTGATTGTCCATGCTGACCGGGTTCTCGTCTGAATCGCCGAGCACCGCCCCCTCGGGCAGAATGACCGTCATCCGCGTGCTGGTGAGTCTCCCCACTTCCTTGCATATTTTGTCAATTTGGTCCGCATCACGAGCCGGGGAATAACGCAGGATGTCCCTGGCTGCAAGCCGACCGCGCACCTCAAGATCGTCCGCAACGTGCGCTTCGTGAAAATGTCGCAAGGTGCGAACCGCATTTCCCGTGGCGATGCCCTGAGCGGCCAAGGCCGCCAAAAGGAAGTACACATATATCCGCCAGAAGAGTCTGCTTTGTTTCATCAGGACTCCTTGAAACGGTACCCCACGCCGCGCACGGTCTCGATATAGTCGGCGCACTTACCGAGCTTCTTTCGAAGTCCGACAATCTGCACATCCACGGCCCTGTCCGTCACGGCATAGTCTTCGCCACGCACCGCGTCAATAATCTGGTCACGTGTCATGACCCATCCCGGACGCCCTGCAAGGAAGCGCAAGAGGCCAAACTCGGTAAACGTCAGCTCCACGGGCTTACCCTTGACCAAGACCTCGCGCCTTCTCGGATCAATCGCCAGATCGCGAATGCGGAGTGTGGCGTCAGCGTCCGCCGGGGGTTGACCCTTCCGACGCAGTACCGTCCGGACCCGCGCAATCAGAACTTTCATA
Source organism: uncultured Verrucomicrobiota bacterium (assembly GCA_964458525.1). Taxonomy (GTDB): domain Bacteria; phylum Verrucomicrobiota; class Kiritimatiellia; order JAAZAB01; family JAAZAB01; genus CAYWJE01. The sequence goes on along the minus strand of CAYWJE010000109.1, from coordinate 1,561 downwards.
CTGAAGGGTTTTGCCACGTAGTCGTCGGCGCCCAGTTCGAGTCCGGTTACAACGTCGCTTTCTTCGCCCTTGGCCGTCACTATGACAATCGGGATCGTGGCCGTCTGTGTGTCTTTCTTGAGCTTGCGACAGACGTCAAGGCCATCGACACCCGGAAGCATTAGATCAAGCAGAACGAGATCCGGTATGATCTTAGGGATCGCGGACAGAGCATCTTCACCGTCTGTGGCTGTTGTGACGGTATAGCCATCACGCGAGAGATGATACCGAAGAAGTTCGAGAATATCCTCCTCGTCCTCAACGATGAATATGTGCTTCTTTGTCACAGCATTGCCTCTCGCCACACGTCCGGTGAATGAATCTACTGAAGAACATATCCGATCTTTGGATGGATTTAAAGGCTTGTATTGTTAGAAGTCGGTTAGGAAAAGTGGAGACAGGCAGAAGCCCGCTATGACACAAACTGCCGTAGCGCCTTGCAACGGTCCGAAAGAAGCGGATGCCGATTCCCGCCGTGGCGGGATTCGGCAAGGCAGCTCGTCCCTTGGGCATGGCTACCGACCGTTTCGACGGCCTGGTGCAAGGGAAGAAGCGCGCTCTGGAAGGGAGTGGCACTGCGGCTGAGGTGCGCCGAAGATGCCAATGTACAGACCGAGACGAATTCCGTGGAGGCCTTTGCTCGTGATGACTGGGACGACACCAGCGCAAAGGAAGCCCGTGCCACGTGCGCGTCCGATGGATGCGAAGCGAATAGCGGGGCTCTGGGGTTATGGGGGTCTCGATTGCTTCTTATGATCAGATTGATTGAAGAATATAGCACGGCATTTTGCGGGTGTGGGTTGCTACGCAGCCACGGATCAAGACCGCAGAATGCCGCTGGGTGCAGCGGGCGAAAGGGCGAGGGCTGGCTACGACAATGCGCCACGCGGGCCGACCCAGTCGGACCAAAACGCGCGGGCCCGAATCAGCTTAAACGATGCGGCAGGTTATAGTCTATTCGTCAGAAGAAAGGCCAGCGGTTCCAACTAAGGCAAGGAGACACCGCCTCTTTACGATGGCAATTTTCGGCCACGCGATCGATCGTGACCGAAAATCATTCCTGCAAATTGGCGGAGAGGGGGGGATTCGAACCCCCGGTACCGGTTATTACCAGTACGGCGGTTTAGCAAACCGCTGCTTTCGGCCACTCAGCCACCTCTCCGAAACAAAACATCATTTAACCATGAAACGTTAATCATACAACCGGCCTGCAGCGGGTTGCGCAGCTCTTCAAAAAACCATCGTCTGATATCTTATGCCAAGTGATCCGATTGAATCAAGGGAAAATAAATTCAAAATGCAAGACTGTTTAAACGTAACTACTCAGCTGGTTGGATTAGAGATCGGCGGGACAGGCCCGCCTGCAGCGCCTGTGCGCGAGCGCTGCGGGCGGGCAGGCCTTGTGCGGCCGTCAAATTACACGCAAGCTGAGTAGTCACGTTCAAACAAGACTTGCACAGGACATTCAATTGTGCTTTTATTTCTCTGCCAATTTCGGAGCAACATATTGAAAGATCGCATC
>CAYWJE010000108.1:0-10943 GCA_964458525.1 uncultured Verrucomicrobiota bacterium | reverse complement strand
TGCTCCTGCCGGGCAAGCTGGCAGGGATCTTGCCATAATGCGAAGTTTCAGGCACAAGTTGAATCAATGCGGGCAGCGCGACCAGCTCCCGGACGTAAATATGAGCGTTGATAAATGTTATTGATTGCAGGCAAAGTCATGATATATCTAGATTGATTCCTACACAAAGGTTGAAGATGACCGAAGCATTTGCGTGCGCAATGTTGAAAGGATTGTTATGAAGAATTCCGAAAGGCAGCGTCTTCGAAAGCTGAAAATTTTAGGCAGGGTTGACTGGTTCAGGCGTAATATGGCCGAGCGGCTGAAGAAGACGCGTAAGCTCTTTGGAAAACGCGTCTACTCGGTTGATATCCATTCGCATTCGAATTTCAGCGACGGGGTCGGCACGGTTATGGACAATCATGAGCGGGCTGAGATTGCCGGTCTCGACTTCATGTTCGCCACCGATCACCGGCGCATCGGTCAGAGGCGGATAGTCCGCAGGTGGAAGGACGCGTCATGGGGACAGGAGCCGCCCATCGAAACTCATCATATCGGCCTGCTTTGCAACACCCGTGTTTTCCGGCCTGATCCCAAGGTTCCGCTGGCAGTGAACCTGGAGAACGCCAGAAAGATAGCGCCTTTCGCATGGATTCCCCACCCCGTAGGCTGGTATCCGGTAAAATGGTATCCGGACAGTGCCGTCGAGCAGCTCTGGAACGCCGGCGACTCTTTCGCGATGGAGATCATCAACGGCGCTCTTAAAATCATCCGCGCCTATGACCAGTTCGACGCGAAGGCTGTGGGAGTGTGGGATCGCCTCCTGTGCGACGGGAGGAAGGTCACGGCCGTGGCTGGCAGCGACGCACACTGCCCCGAGGAGGTCGGCAGCGTATGGTGCGGAGTGTTCGCCTCAACCCGCTCCGCGCCGGCGATCATCAGGGCGCTTAACAAGGGACTCTGCTTCGCCAGCGAAGCGGCGCTTATGGATTTCTCGTGCGACAACAAGCCGATGGGGTCCATGCTTCGCAAACGTCCGGGCGCCACCATGCAGTTGCGCTTCCGCGTCGCGGATTCCGCCGGCCTCGCAAGGGTTCGCATCGTATCTCAGGGCAAACTGATACACGAGACGATGCCCTGCGGCAAGACTCTGCTCGAGGGATCGCTATCTGTCAAAGCGGGCAAAAAGCCGGCCTACTACCGCTTGGAGAGCGTGTCGGTTGACGATATGCGCGCTTTTTCAACGCCAATATACGTCGAGGTGAGTAAGTAATTTCAAACCAGGACACTTGTTATGTCATCAACATTGAAAGAAGTATCATGAAGAATTCCGAAAGGCAGCGTCTTCGAAAGCTGAAAATTTTAGGCAGGGTTGACTGGTTCAGGCGCAATATGGCCGAGAGATTGAATAAGACGCGCAAGATCTTTGGGCGTAAAGTCTACTCGGTTGACATCCATACGCATTCGAGTTTCAGCGATGGGATCGGCACGGTTATGGACAATCATGAGCGGGCTGAGATTGCCGGTCTGGATTTCATGTTCGCAACGGATCATGGTCGCATCGGCCAGAGGCGGATAGTGCGCAGGTGGAAGGATGCATCATGGGGGCAGGAGCCAGGCATGGGAAGCCACCACATAGGACTGCTCTGCAACACCCGCGTTTTCCGGCCTGATCGCGCGGCGCCCCCTGTTGTAAACCTGAAAAACGCCAGGAAGATAGCGCCTTTCGCGTGGATTCCCCACCCCGTTGGCTGGTATCCGGGGTGGTATCCTGATAGTGCCGTCGAGCAGCTCTGGGACGCCGGCGACTCCTTTGCAATGGAGATCATCAACGGCGCCGCTAAAATCATCCGCGCCTATGACCAGTTTGACGCGAAAACAGTTCGAGTGTGGGATCGCCTCCTGTGCGACGGGAGGAAGGTCACGGCCGTGGCCGGCAGCGACGCGCACTGCCCGGAAGATATCGGCAACGTATGGTGCGGAGTGTTCGCTTCAACCCGCTCCGCGCCGGCCATCATTAAGGCGCTGAACGAGGGACTCTGCTTCGCCAGCGAAGCGGCGTTGATGGATTTCTCGTGCGACAGTCGCCCCATGGGCGCCACGCTTCGCAAACGGCCGGGCGCTGCCATGCAATTGCGCTTTCGAGTGGCCGATTCCGCGGGCCTCGTGCGCGTTCGCATCATCTCGCAGGGCAAGCTGATCCACGAGGCGCTGTCCGACGGCGAGACATTCGTCGAGGGATCGCTACCTGTCAAAGCGGGCAAAAAGCCGACTTACTACCGCTTGGAGAGCGTGTCGGCTGACGATATGCGCGCTTTTTCAACACCGATATACATCGAGGTAAATAAAAAATGAGAGCTAAAACCACGTCCTCACTTCTTGCGATGCTTGTTGCCCTGTCCGCCGGTCTGGCCGCTTGCGCCGGGTCCGTCGGCTGCGCCGGACTTGGCGGAGGCGGCAGGGGGATGCCATTTAACCGGCTCGACAAGAATGGCGACGGCATGCTTTCCGGGGACGAATTGCCACCCGGAATAACCCGATCAGCTTTCGACTCGCTGGACGAGAACCGGGACGGCGTCATTGACTGGAGCGAGTGGTCACGCGCCGACCGCGAGGCGGAAGCAAAAGAACGCTTCAACGCTATTGACGTGGACAAGAACAGCCGGATAAGCTTTCTGGAATTCTCGGATGCCGCGAATAAATCGGCAAACTTCGAAGAGATGTTTTCCGTCCTCGACAAGGACAAGGACGGCAGCATATCGCCCGACGAGTTCTCCGCCAGACCTTCTTTCAGGATACTCTCGATCAAGTTCTGAACAAAAGTTTCGCCGGTCGAAAATTTTATGACGCGACTGAGTTAGGACAGCTGCCTGCGCGCGATCTTGCCCGAAGGCAGTTTCGGAAGCGCATCGAGAAATTCCACGATTCGCGGTGTCTTGAACGGAGGCAGCCGCTTCTGGCAGAAGGAGACTATGTCCTCTCTTTTCGCCAACCGCCCCTCCTTCAGCGCCACCACCGCCTTGAGCTTCTCCCCGCGCAATTCATCGGCCACGCCTATTACTGCAGCCTCCCTCACATCCGGGTGCTGGAGAATGACAGCCTCGACTTCCTCGGGATACACGTTCAGGCCGCCAACGATTATCATCTCCTTTTTGCGGCCTACGAGAAAGAGGTAGCCTTCTTCGTCCACCTTGCCGAAATCGCCCGTGTGAAACCAGCCGTTCTTCATCACTGTGCCTGTCATCTCGGGATCGCGGTAGTATTCAACCATGACGACCCAGCTCTTGAAAACCACTTCTCCGGTTTCCCCGGCCCGGACCTGTTGATCATTATCGTCAACGATCCGCATCTCGACCCATGGCGGCGCCTGGCCAACGCTTCCGCGCTTCACCTTGTCCAGCGGTGGAAGAGTGGTCGGAGGAGCGGTCTCCGTGAGCCCGTACCCTCCGAAGATGATGGTTTTTTCAAAGAGCTTCTGCAGCCTGCCGGCCAGAAGCGGAGAGCTCATTGCACCGAAAACCGCGATCCAACGTACAGATGGAATCGTCATCGCTTCCGTCTGTTTGAGCGCCATGAGGGCTTCGAGAACGGCGGGCACAGCGAAGAAGCAGGTCACGGAATGCCGATCAAGGAGCGACAGGAACAGGGGCGGGACGAACCGGTCCATCATCACGACCTTCAGTCCGAAATACAGGGGACAAAGCACGTAGGCCATACCCGCGCAATGCGACATGGGTATCGCGCAGATCATCACGTCGGCAAGCGTGAAAAGCTTCCTGTGTTCCGCGATCATGCCGACCGCGTCAAGGTGACGGTAATTCCACAGCACGCCCTTGGGTCTGCCCGTCGTTCCGGACGTGTAGAAGATCACGCAAGGATCGCTATCGCTGCAGGGCGGCTCGACCGGGTCGGCGTTGCCGGAGGATAGAAGATCGGACAGCTCATCACCGCGGGAGATGATATGATTCAGCGTGGGCACGCCCTGCAGAAGGGATTTGCGGGCCGACTCGTCCATCTTTTCCGAAATCAGGACTTTCGCCTCCGAATGCCCCAGGTAACTCAGCAACTCATCCTTGATACCCATATCGAGCGGAACCGCCACGGCGCGCAGCTGGAAGATGGCTAAATAGCACATGGCATACTCAATGCCGTTGAGCATCATGATGGCGACCTTGTCGCCCTTTCGCACACCTACTGCCGCCAGCGCATTGGCCAGTCGGAGCGAGCGGATTCCGAGCTCCTTGAAGGTTACGGTTGTTTCCCCGGAAACGAACGCTGTTCGCGATCCATATCTTTCGGCGTTTTCTCGAAGAATGGCAGCCATATCCATATCATCTTCTCCTATTCTCCCTGACGTCTCCAGCGGCGCTGGTTCCATGCCCACTGTTCCGGGTGGCGCAACACGTACGACTCCGTGATCTTCGTGAAAGCCTGGGTGTTGGCCGTCAGATCCTGCTTCTTGTCCCCGGTCCTTATCAGCTCCAACTCCTCGCTGATTATCATCCTGTGTGTGTCGTCGGGGTTTCTGATGATGAACATGGGCACTACGGCTGCCTCCGTGGTCAGCGCGAGCGAGGCCGGACCCGGCGCTGTCCACACGGGCAGGCCGAAGAAGTCAACCTGCACTCCGTTCTTCTGCGGCTGATCGTTCAACAGCACGAGAATCTCGTTCGAAACGAGTGCGCTGTGGCAGGCCTTGACGCATTGAGCGTTGGGATGAACGTAGATTGTGTTCATGTCCTGATCAGTTCTCATCCTCTGGATGATATCCTCGACGCCCTTGTCGCGCATAGCCTTCACCACGCAGTTGATTTTGTAACCATCAACTCCAAGCCGCCCGTGCAGGACGATGAAATTGCCAAAATGAGCGGTCAGCGCGATAACACCCTTTCCGCGGCTGAGCGCCTTGTCGAGGTGTTCCTTTCCCTCCATGGTCACGAATTCTTTCATCACTTCCCGGGGGGATGAGTCCACCCATACCATCTCGAACCCGGTTTTTGCAAAATCCTGGAACGCGGCTTTTGCGAGAGCCTTGATCTCCTTCTGCGACTTGGTTTTGCCGAATACGATATTAAGGTTATGAAGCGAGCGGCGGCGATGGCTGCCCACAAGATAGTAAAGGAGTGTTCCCAGGCGGCGCGCAAATGCCATCTGGGCCGGCCTGGACATGCCGCGTATCATGGACATCAAGACACGGACCAGAACGGGGGTTATCCTTCCCCTGACAGATCTCACGAGCTGGGTTTTTGAAAGCCTCACTTCAGCTCTCTCCTGGCGATCTTCCCGGAAGCGAGCTTAGGCAGCTCGTCCATGAACTCGAAAAGCCTGGGCGTCTTGAACGTGGGAAGATGTTTCTGGCAGTGTGCAATCAGTTCCTCTCTGCTGGTCTTGCGGCCATCTTTCAGGGCGACTATCGCCTTGAGCTTCTCGCCGCGAATCTCGTTGGTCACTCCTATAACGGCAGCCTCCCTCACGTCCTGATGCCCCATCAACACGGCCTCCACTTCCTCCGGATAGATGTTAAGCCCTCCGACGATCACCATCACCTTCTTGCGGCCCACGAGGAACAGATCGCCGTCCTCATCCATCCGTCCGAAATCGCCCGTGTGGAACCAGCCGTCCTTCATTACGGACCTGGTCATCTCAGGCTCGAGGAAATACTCAACCATCACGACCCAGCTCTTTATCACCACTTCGCCCACCTCACCGGCCGGAAGGGCCATGCCTTTCTCGTCAACTATCCTCATCTCGACCCAAGGCATGGCCTGCCCCACCCCGCCCGGCTTCAGCTTCTTCTCGAAATCCGGCAGGGTAGTTGGCGGCGCGGTCTCTGTGAGTCCATATCCGCCGAAAATGATCGCCTTTTCAAACAGTTTTTGAAGCCTCCCCGCCAGAAGCGGCGAACTCATCGAGCCGAAGATAGCGATCCAGCGGACGGACGGAAGTGTGATCTCTTCACTTCTCTTCAGCGCCAGAATAGCCTCGAGAATTGCAGGCACTATGAAGAAGCAGGTTACCCGGTACTTCTCGATGTTCGCAATGAATTTGACCGGGTTGAAGCGGTCCATTATCACAAGCGTGGATCCGAACACAGCGCTGAACATAATATAGGCGATTCCGGCCGAGTGGGACATCGGTATCGCGCAGAGCTTGATATCCGAGGGCTGAATCAGCTTCCGGTGCCCCATAGCCTTTGCCCCTCCACCAAGATGGCGGTAGTTCCAGAGAACGCCCTTCGGCCTGCCAGTCGTGCCGGATGTGTAGAAGATGACCGATGGATCGTCATCGGATATTGTCACCTTGATCGGCGCATCAGATCCGTTCCTGATGAGATCGGCGAGCTGTTCCTGTCTGTAGAGAACATGCTTGAGCGCGGGCACCCTGCCGACCAGCCTGGAGTATTCAGAGTCGGGCGACCTGTCCGCAATCAGACACTTGACATCCGAGTGCTCGATGTAGCTCTTCAACTCGTCCTTTATCCCCACGTCGAGCGGCACGGCCACGGCGCCGAGACTGAAAAGCGCCATGTAGGAAACGACATATTCGACGCTGTTAAGCATCATCAGCGCAACCTTGTCGCCCTTGCTTATCCCAAGCCCGGCAAGCCCATTTGCCAGGCGCCGCGATTTAACAAGCAACTCATCGAAAACAACAGTCTCTTCATTGCAGATCAGCGCCGTCTTCGCCCCGAACTGTTTCGCATCACTCTCGAGTATCTCACGCACGTTCATCAATCGGTCTCCGCCCATTACTAATCATCGCTACCCATTCTTTTTCTCAAACTCCTTCATGAACTCGACGAGCGCGTCCACGCCCGCGGGCGGGAAGGCGTTATAGATGGATGCCCGGATGCCGCCAACTGAGCGATGCCCCTTGAGTCCCTTCAGCCCCTTTTTCGACGCCTCGTCCACGAACTGCTTCTCGAGCGCCTCGGACTGCAACCGGAAGGTCACGTTCATGTCGGACCTGAATTCGGGCATTGCTGTGCCCTTGTAGTAGCCGCTTGAGTCTATGGCATCATAGAGCTTTGCGGCCTTCTTCCGGTTCTGTTCGTAAAGGGCGGGCAGTCCCTGCTTGAGCATCCACCGCGAAACGAGCATCATGATGTAGATGCTGAAGCACGGCGGCGTGTTAAACAGTGAATCTTTCTCCACGTAGGTCTTGTACTGCAGGAACTTCGGAACGCCGGCTGGCGCGGTCTCGACCAGACCCTTCCTTACCACCACCAGTGCGATTCCCGAAGGTCCCAGATTCTTCTGGGCACCCGCATAGATGAGCCCGAAATCGTTGACATTGAACGGGCGCGAGAGGATGTCCGAAGACATGTCCGCGACGAGCGGAGCCGACGTCTTCGGAAAAACCTTCCACTGCGCGCCGGAAATGGTCTCGTTCGTCGTGATGTGTGCGTAGGCTGCGCCGGAGCTGAACTTCAGTTCGGTGGCGGATGGCATGCGCGTGGGTATATCGCTGCCGCAATCGGCGGCGATGTTCACGGACCCTATGATCTTTGCCTCTTTAATGGCCTTCCCCGCCCATTCGCCGGAATGCACATAATCAGCCGTCTTTCCGGGTCCGAGCAGGTTCATGGGCACCATTGCGAACTGCATGCTGGCGCCGCCGGGCACGAAAAGCACGGCATAGTCGTCAGAACAATTGAGAAGCTTGCGAAAATTGGCCACGGCTTCCTGGTGAACGGCATCATATTCCTTGCCCCTGTGGCTGCTCTCGAGGATTGACATTCCCGAGCCCTTGAAGTCGAGCAGTTCGGACCTGGCCTCATCGAGCACTTCGAGAGGAAGGACGGCGGGACCTGCATTAAAATTAAATACTCTCGACATATCCATCTCCTTGACTGGGTTACTATCTGTTTTTCGACCGGAAGAAAAAACTATATCCGAAGGACGCTTCGGGCGCAAGTGAAAGATGGAACTAGCCAGCACGATCATGAAATGGGTTCTGAAGCTGATTTCGCTCGAATTCCGCCTGTAATAAGAGACATGCAGTGCGTTGATGTCGCCGTGGTGATACTGGCCGTAGTCACCATTGCGCGGAGCGAGGGCTGTATCGAAAAGGTCCTCTCCCCTGCGTCCGCCGGCAGCGATCCAGAACATAGCCAGTCCCGCATCGGTCATGGGACGGAATTCCCAGCTCACGGCGATATTGTCCGGGAAAGAGCGTTCGCACCAGAGCAGGAAATTGGCGTGCACACCCTTCTCCATATTGCGCTTCTGCGCGCTTTCCATGCGCATTGCGCGGAAAGGAAATGGCGTCAGCCCCCTCCATCCGGAAACTCACAATATCCTCCGGCCCCGCCAGCGGATTGGCGTAAAGAAGCTTTTTCGTTTTGAATTGAATCACTTCCTGTCCTCCGCATCCGGACTATGGAATACCCATAATCTCTGCCTGTTGAACAAGATAACCTCGTCGAGCCCGTCCTTATTTATGTCATGGACGATGTACCCGTACTTGATGCCGCAATCATAGGTGCGAGCCGCGCGAACCAGTTGCCGGTGATGGGCGTACCCGGCATCCCACGGAAAGACATCATGAATAGCGCCGTCGCCGTCCAGAAAAACCGGCCAGAGTCCGCGGCTTGCGGCCGGGTCGTTTTCCGATGGAGTATTCGACACCGGCTTCAGTTGAGGACGAAACAGCGGCTAATCGGTCCTCGTTCCCGACCGATGCCACCTGACATCGTGCGTGGTATAGCCGTTAATGTCCGTTCTGTTCCAGAGGATGTTGCCGGCCGGGTCCATACCCCATACCCCCTTGTTCTTCTCATTCATAATGACGCGCAGTTCGCCGGATGGCCCCCACTTACCTTGAATGGAAGTCTGACTGTGTCCGGACGTTGCTTTCCATAGAATTTTTCCATCAAGAGACACGACAAAAAAATCCTCGGAGCCGGCATAGCGGATTTCGGGACTGCCGTCGCCATTGATGTCGCTCACCGATATTTCGTCGGCATGGTCGTCTTCATAGTCGAAGCCTGGCCCAAGGTCCAACCGCCAAACCTCATTCATTTCCGAATCCAGGAGAGAGTAGCCGATAAGCAGCTCATCACGGCCATCATTGTTGACATCCAGCGCCACGATATTGTGGCCTGCCCCGCGCACCGCGAATTGATCGTGCCGCACGGAGAGATCGGGGTTGAATATCATGGTCGGATTGGCGTACTTCCATGGCGGGCATGAACTGTCGTTCACCTTGCATATGAGCTGGCGCCCCTCATCCGCGGCGCCAAGCTGAGCACTGAAAAGGGAGACCATGTTGTCGGCGGGAAGCATGACTGACCTCTTGCATTCGCCTGTCGCGCCGTCGAGAATGGCGAGCTCCCGTCCGCGGATAACGGCGACTTCCATGCGTCCGTCGGCATCGAGGTCCTCGACAAGCAGCATTTGCTCTCCGCCATGGCATGTGTAAGGAATTTCGCGATCGTAGGGTGTGCCATCCTGCCATAGGATGTTTCCGTCAAGATCCGTGGCGGTGAGGCAGTAAAGGCTCCTGTCCACATCGTCAACATCGTTTCTGCTCACATACAGCCGCGATCTCAACTGGCCGGCTGTCTGGAGCAGGAGAAGTTCATAATTTCCGTCGTTATTGATATCGGCCAGCTTGACTATATCAGCGCCAAAGTTTCCGAGTGAAACAGATGCTTTCAGCGTTGCTTTTGCGGGTATTCTCATGTCTTATCCTAATGCTTTCTTTACGCGCAATGCGGTTGTTTTTTTGTTTAAAAATCCATCTCACGGCTTGTCAGCGCCGGGTGATGCGGTGAAACTCAGATTCCTGACGTGGGGACCTGTCATTCGGGTTCAGGGTCAGCGCGCCGCGGCAAGCTATGTTGTGAAGAATGTCGCAGTTGCGAAAAGTCACGTTCCTGATGCTGTCCGTCCTGGTCTCGTAGGTTATCCCCAGCGAAATGCCCCAGTCGGTCCATACCACGCAGTCCTCGACGGTGATGTCATGAATAGTTCCCCCGCCACCGAAGGATTTGACAATGATACTGTCGTCAAAACTTCGCACGAAGCACTTGGATACAAGGACATCGCGGCAATCAAGGAAATCCAGCCCGTCGGAATTGTAGCGCCAGCAGCCGATTAACTTAACGTTCTCGAACCTCACCCCGTCGCAGTTGGTCGGTTTGGCCGCCCACACATGAGGATCGCGCAGGATGATCCCGGAAACGAGGACGTCGCGGCACTTCTCGAACCAGAGCATGTTCTTCTGCGCGCCCCTTTCGATCGAAGATGCATCCAGAATGCCTCGTCCCGTCACCCGGATATTCTGCGCGTTTTCCGCGTTGATCACGCCATGCACTACTGCGCCCCCGGCAATGTACACGGTCTCGTTATCCTTCAGAACAATTCTGCCCGCATTGTGAATGCCGGGTCCAAAATATTTCACGCCAGGGTTGTCGCCGGGGGGAGGATTCATGGACGGTGACGGGAAGAGGTGGAGCGCCCCGTGAAAATCATTGATCTCAACCACGACTGGCGCCGGGTCGTTTATCGTGAAACTGATTGTGTTAGACTCAACCAACGGCTTGATCCCGAGAGCCAGAGGTCTCACGATCACCTGCTCGAGCGGACGCTTCGATTCGATTTCGATCTCTACCGGACCGGTCATGTCCCAGTACGCGAAACCGGCCAGCTCGGTCTGGTCGAGCGGACGCTGATAACCTGGCCACGCCTGGTTTTCGGGCCGGGCCGAAACGCGAGCTTCGTAGACAAACACGGGCGTCCCGTTGATTTTGAGTTTATAGAGATCAGAAGGCTGCTCACCCTCCGGAGCCGGATAAGACATAACACTGCTCTTGTTGCTTTCAGATTGTTCCTGATTCACATTACCTCCCGCATCACAGCATGATATCAAACCCGCGACAACGAACACGTTTGTTAATATTCTTATGGTCCTTCCGGAAATAGCGTGTGATTTTTTGGCGCTTCGTACGCAACGACCAA
>CAYWJE010000107.1:0-11050 GCA_964458525.1 uncultured Verrucomicrobiota bacterium | reverse complement strand
GAACCGCGGATATGAAACAACCGTTATCCCGATAGTCCACGGGATGAAATAAATCCTTATCCGGCGTTCAACCGGCCGGATAAGGATAAAATCCTCCTCTGCGTCCTAGTGTGCCGATTGATTAGTCCGTGCAAGAAATAGCTGTCATTTCGAGCGAAGCGAAGCGGAGTCGAGAAATCTCCAACGTACTGAGTGGCAAGGAGATCCCTCGGCAAGCTCGGGATGACATCGTTAAGGTATTTCATTGACGGATTAGTCAATCACGACACTAGCGCTTCAAAGACGACAAGGCGCTACCCCCCCCCCGGAAAAGCTGTCGGCCCAAATATCGCGCTTGTCAAAAGGGGGATAAATAACCATTATTGAAGACAACAAGGCGGAGGATTTTGATCCGTCCGGTGACAAGAGAAAGATCGCGCGACAGCAACGGCCTTTCATCCGCCCGTCGCAAATGTTGGCATGGTTCAAAACAGGGTTACAATTTCCGGAAGGCTGGGCAATGTGGCACGGGCATCCTGCCCGTGTAATATGTTGCCCATCCGATGGTTATGAACACGGGCAGGATGCCCGTGCCACTCTCCACCTCTTGAAAGTGTTACCCTGATTGGCCATTTATTGAACCATGCCCAAATGTTGAATACGTAGAGATGGATACATTTCCCACAAAGCCCTCCACGTGATCCCGCATATGAGCCGACAAACATACAAGTCAGTGGGTGAAACAATCGCAAGTACATCGGCCGCTCAAACATCGCCAGGCATTCCCAGTGACTGGCTCCTGCTCGATCTGGAAACAACCCAGGACGGCAGGATCGCTAAGATCGGCGCTGTGCTGCACGACAAACGCTTCTTTAAGTCCGGAAATTGCAGTTCCCCGGATGTCTTGCACGCGCTGGACGCCTTCGCTGCCGGCGCGATCTGCGTAGCCGGCCATAATATCATAGGGCACGATTTGCCTTTCCTCGCGGAAAAGATGCCGACTTTGCGCCTGCTCCAATTGCCGGCGATTGACACGCTTCTGCTTTCCCCGATCTGCTTTCCCGAAAACCCTTATCACCGGCTGGTGAAGGATTACAAGCTGGTGTCCGTGGCAAAAAACGATCCGGTATCGGACTCCCTTCTCGCTGGCAATCTTCTCGCGGACGAAATAGACAGTCTGCGCGGAATGAAGCAAGCGGAAAGCCTGGTATTCCAGTCCCTGCACACTCTCCTTTGCGGGAGCGCATGCGCGCATACTCTCTCCGGGCGCGGGCTGGGCCTCGTGTTCAAAGCCGCGGGCGCAGGCACGCCGCCGGACGAAACGTCGGCGCTGCGGAGCGCGAAGGCATTATGCGGCCGGCTGGCGTGCCGGAGCGCGGCTGACACGCTGAGCGAGGCGGAACTCGAAACGGCAGATTCGCGCCTCTCCCTTGCCTATATCATGACCTGGCTGCGCGTGGCGGGCGCCGATTCGGTTCTACCGCCGTGGGTCCGGCGCAGCCACGCCTCGGTTCCCGCCCTGCTGGCACGGCTTCGCGATGTGCCGTGCGACAGTCCGGAATGCGATTACTGCCGCGCCATGCATAACCCTGAGACGCAGCTCAAACAGCAGTTCGGTTTCGACGAATTCCGCGAAATGCCGGCCGCCGCGAACGGACACAGTCTTCAGCGCGAGATCGTCCTGGCGGGAATGCGGAACCAGTCGCTACTCGCGATAATGCCGACCGGCGGAGGCAAGTCGCTTTGTTTCCAGTTGCCCGCCCTGATCCGCAACGTCAGGCGCGGCCAGATCACGGTGGTCATCTCTCCGCTTCAGGCATTGATGAAAGACCAGGTGGATGGACTCAAGCGCAGGACGGGCCGCGATAACGTTGCGGCGCTCTACGGATTGTTGACTTCGCCGGAACGCGCGGATGTGCTGCGCCGGATCAGGATGGGCGATATCGCCATTCTCTATGTCTCGCCCGAACAACTGCGCGGGCACGCTTTCACCGAGGCGATCATGCAGAGAGAAATAGGCTGCTGGGTCCTTGACGAGGCGCATTGCCTGTCCAAGTGGGGACACGACTTCCGGCCCGATTACCTGTTTGCGGGCCGCTTCATCCGCAGGATCGCGGAGCGTCAGAACGCGCCTCTTCCGCCTATCGCGTGTTTCACGGCCACGGCCAAGCAAGACGTGATCGCCGAGATAGTGGAATATTTCCGAAGAGAGACGGGAACGGAACTCGCTCTTTATGAAGGAGGAGTCGAGCGCGACAACCTGAGCTTCGAGGTCCAGACGATCGGCGCTCACGGAAAGCTCGCGCGCATTGACAGTATGCTCCGGGAACATCTGATGCCGGAAAGCGATGCGGGGAGCGCGATCGTGTTTCGATCCTCGCGCAGCGCGGCGGAGGAAACGGCGGAATTTCTTACGGCGCAGGGTTGGGCGGCGGCTCATTTCCATGCCGGCCTGCTCCCGCCCGAGAAGAAGCGGGTGCAGGACGCTTTTATCGGCGGGAACCTCCGCGTCATTTGTGCGACCAACGCTTTCGGCATGGGCGTGGACAAGGACAATGTCCGTGTGGTCATTCATGGCGACACGCCCGGCTCGCTCGAAAATTATCTGCAGGAAGCGGGCCGCGCCGGACGCGATCACGATCCTGCCCAATGCATCCTCCTGTATGACGAGGAGGACTGCGAACAGCAGTTCCGTCTCAACGCGTTTTCCGAGCTGAGCCTGAAGGATATCGTGTCCATTCTGCGCGGCCTGCGCAAACTGGCGAAGACGCGGCACTCGGAGGAAGTGGAGGTGACTACCGGCGAGCTGCTCCGGGACAACGTCGTGAATACCGATTTCGGTCCCTTGGATAATTCGGCGGACACAAAGGTGCGCTCCGCCGTGGCATGGCTCGAGCGCTCCGGCTTTGTCGAGCGCAACGAGAACCGGACGAACATTATCCAGGCGCGCTTGCTTGTCCGGTCGCTCGACGAGGCCCGCGAACGCATGGCGAACCTCGGCCTGACGGAGGCCGAGGCCGGACTCTGGCTTGCGATCCTCCGCGAGATGATGAACGCCGATCCCTCGGACATGCTTTCCGTCGACACGCTGGCCATGCTGCCGGAGTTCCAGGATTTCGCTGCCGGCGGATGGAAACAGGACGGGGTACGGGAACACCCGAGCCAGGAATACCTTTCCGCCAAGGTGTTCAAGGTGCTGGGCACCATGACCGGCGTGGGGCTTTTGAAGAAGGACACGCTCCTCACTGCTTTCATAAGATACAAAGTTGCCGATCATTCCGGCATCCGGCTTGCGCGCGTTCTTCAAACGGATCGCGAATTACTGCGGCTCCTGAGCGAAGAGGCGCCGGACCCCGAAGGCTGGCTGACGCTGGACGTCCGCCTGGTGAGCCAGGCGCTGCTGGCGCGGAACGTTGAAAGCTCGCCGGAGCTTATTCGAACGCTCCTGCGGAGTTTGGGCGAGGATGGACGCGGCTTCTCCGGGCAGGCAGGCAGCGTCGAATTGCGTTACTTCGAGCGCGACTGCTGCCGCGCCCGCCTGCGGCGCTCGTGGGAACAGATCACCGAATTGGCAGAGCGCCGGAGACGGGTGGCGGAGTGTCTGATGGGATACGTTCTCGCATCGGTCCCGGCAGACGCCCCGGCGCGGGGCGATTTTAAGGTGGAATTACATTATGAGAAGCTTGTCGGCGCTGTGGAATCCGATCCGGCATTGCGATTGGAACTCCGCGACTCGCAGGCGGCTGTCGAGCGCGGCCTGATGTTCCTGCACGAGACCGATGTGATGATCCTGCAGCGCGGGCTGGCGATATTCCGTTCGGCCATGACGATCCGCATCCTGCCTGAGGCCGGCAGCCAGCGCTACTCGAGCGAGCACTATGAAGCGCTTCAACATCACTACCAGGAACGCACGTTCCAGGTCCACGTGATGAACGAATACGCCAGGTGCGGACTGGTCGGAATCCGGGAGGCGCTGCAGCTCGTTCTCGCATATTTCTCGATGGGCAAGGAGGAATTCATCCGGCGCTTCTTTCATGAAAGCGGCGAAATGCTGCGCCGCGCCACGACGGCGCGGTCGTATCGCCGCATAGTGGACGATCTAGCGAACCCGGACCAGCAGCGCATCGTGACTGCCTCCCGCCGCCGCAACCTGCTTATCCTCGCCGGACCCGGCTCCGGCAAGACGCGCACCGTTGTCCACAGGTGCGCATACCTGCTGCGCGTGCGGCGTGTGCGACCGGAATCCATCCTGGTCTGCTGTTTCAACCATTCCGCCGCGCTGGAATTGCGAAGACGGCTGAGAGAGCTGGCCGGACGCGACGCGCGCGGCGTAACCGTCCAGACCTATCACGGAATGGCATTGCGCATCCTGGGCAAATCCTGCTCCGGTATGGCCGAATCCGAAATCGGCGAGGACGGGTTCAACAGGATGATTCTCGACGCGACAGCCGTGCTTAAGGGCGAATGTCCCGTGCCCGGCGTTGCCGAAGACGAAGTGCGCGACCGTCTTCTGGCGGGTTACGAATACATACTCGTGGACGAATACCAGGATATTGACGAGCCGCAATATGAACTGATCAGCGCAATAGCAGGGCGCAGGGAAAAAGACGAGGACAGGAAGCTCACCATTCTTGCCGTCGGCGACGACGATCAGAATATCTATACGTTCCGGGGCGCGAACGTGGCCTTTCTCCGCCGGTTCGAGAAGGACTATGCGGCGGACAAGACCTACCTCGTGGAAAACTATCGCTCCACCCGCTATATCATCGAGGCAGCCAATAGACTGATTGCGCTCAATAACGACCGAATGAAGACCTCTCACCCCATTCGCATTGACCAGGGGCGCAACATGCTGCCCGCCGGCGGCTTGTTCGGGGATTCCGACAGCTTGACGCGCGGGCGCGTGAGCGTGATCGAAACGGCAGACGTGGAGGAACAGGCGGAGGCCGTCGTCCTGGAGCTTCAGCGGCTCAAGGACATGAAGGCGAGCGACTGGCGCGATATGGCGGTGCTGGCAAGGCATCGCGCAGACCTGTCGTTCGTGCGCGCGCTGGCCGAGCATAAAGGCATACCAGTGCAATGGCCTCTCGAACGCGGCAAACTTCCGGCGCTGCATCGCATTCGGGAGATATGGCATGCGATCAAGGCCGCGCTAAGCCGGCCGCCGGGCATGGCGCGCGCCTCCGATCTTGCCGGGGAACTTTGCACTCAACCCGGCTCAGGCGAGATGAATCCGTGGCGCGCGCTCTTGGGCGACATAGCGCGGGAATGGATGATTGAAACCGACGACGAGCCGGCTTCCATTGCGAATTTCGTGGATTACGTGTATGAATCGCTCGCGCAGCGCCGCCGCGATGAGCGTGTCGGACGCGGCGTCTTTCTTAATACAGTTCACGGAGCCAAGGGCATGGAATACAGACATGTTCTTCTTTGCGGCAACTGGGGATGCTTCAAGGCGTCCGAAATGGAAGAAGAACGCCGCATGTTTTATGTGGGCATGACCCGTGCACGGGACACCCTGTCCATTTTTAACAGAAAAGACGCACGCAGCCCCCTGCTGGAAGATCTGGCAGGCTCCTCTTTCACGCACAGACGTCATGCCGGAGGCTCCCATCTGAAGCTGCACGAACCGCGCAATTATGTCATGTTCGGATTGGAAGATGTTTTTATGGACCTGTTGGGCCGCCGCGCCGCGAACGATCCAGCCGTGCAAGCCATGAAGGCGCTTGAGCCCGGAGCGCTTCTCAAGCCCGTCATCGAGGGTGATAAAATCGTGTTGAAAGCGCCGGGCGGCGAAACCGTTGCGCACCTGTCCACGGGCACGACCGGGGAATGGAAGAACCGGCTGTCGGAGATCGTTGAAATCAGGCTCCTGTGCGCGTTCACCCGGTTGCGATCCGACGTTGAGGAGCCCGAATATGCCGCCAAACTCCGCGCCGACGCATGGGAAGCTCCCATCTGCGAGGCCGTGGTGAGACTATGAGCCTATATTCAAGGTGAGAATTGAGTTTTCTGTCGGAGTCAGGTTCAGCCCAAAGTCACCCGCAAGGACGTGGCGGAGCGCCTCCGCATTTCGCAGAGCACAGCGAACGGCTCGCGGAACACTACCGGACTGCTGCCGCCGGTGTATCCGCATTCTTTCAGGATGCATTCGAAAACTTTTACAGGATCTTGGACGTTGGCTGCGGATCCGGGCGCGACTTGTGCCGCCTGCTCCAGCTCGGCCATGACGCCACCGGCACGGACGCCTGCCCCGAAATGCTGGCGACTGCTGACCCGCTTAGCGGCTTCCAGATTTCTGATCTTAAATGGGCATCTGAGAGCCACTGGGTCGAGGTGCCGCATCGGTGGGCCGGCAAGAACCGCTTTGTCATTCGGATAACAGGCGACTCCATGGAGCCGGAACTGAAAGAAGGCGACTGGGTAATTTTTGAATATCACCGCACCCCGCGCGCTCAGAACCAGGTGGTCATTCCAAACATCGCTGCATTTGGCATCGTCAGCGATCTGGCCACCACGCATGCCGTCAAGCGACTTGTGCAGGATTCGGAGACCTGGATCTTCCATTCAACAAACCCCAGCTATGAGGATATCCGCATCTCCCGCTCCGAATGCGCCTATCCCATCTTAGGAATCATGGTCGGTCGCCTGGATCCAAGAAACAAGAGTTAGTACCTGATTGCTCAGATACTGTGATAAAAAACAAGAACATTTGAACCGCAAAGACCACGCCGGTGGCATGGCGGGCGCAAAGCTTACCCCGCAAGGCGGGGAGCGCACCTGTCCGCCCGTGGAGGAAAGGAGGAATATTATCCGGCGGGTTAACGCCGGATAAAGATTTCCGCTTTCATCCCGATAAGGATGATGGAAGTTTCATATCCGCGGTTTATTCCGCGGATTTGAAACTTAACTTGGCGTGCTTGGCGTCTTGAGCGAATCGGGCGGTTATCATTCGTTACGGCAATTGGCGTGAAAAAAGCTGGCCTGTCCGGCGACTTGTCCCACCATAGCTCGCAGAGCGACGGGGGAAGCCCTTTGGCGTAGACGGGCGGTAAACAAATTGTTCGGATTGGGTTGCGGGGCCACCCCGCATTAGTAAAAGATGGGAGTTGGGGGCGTGTCCGAATATTCACCAAACGGATTGGTATTCGCGCAAGAACATAAGTGATCTGTCGGCTGATTATCGTTCGATCAAACTGCTCAAATGTTGAACATTTAGTTCTACTTTGTTAGGATTGCATCCCTTATTGCATTGGAGTTAGTGCCTCATTAAGACAAAGAGTACGTCGATGGCTATGGTGCGTCGAGCACAAAGCACATGATTGCGCTGCACGGAGGTCGGAATGCAGACTTCGAGCTAATGGCCCTCTGGTAACGTTGCCGTTCTAGCGTTTTCTGGTCTTGGTGCTCTTTGTTGTTGGGACCGGTGTTGATCGTGGTTTCTTTGTGCGAATCATGCGCAGCGCTCTCAGGGAGTCGACCTCCCATTCTACGGTCTCCCCTTTCGTAAAGCTCATGGCTTCAGCCAGTGCGTTGGGGAAATTCACGTACCACTGATTCCCCTTCTGCCTGCTGATCTGCTGGATTTTCGTCGGATAACCCATCATTTCCACCTTTCTTTTGCGACCTCGTGTTTTGATCTTGTAATCTATGGATATCCATAGTCTCATAAGGCGTTGTTCCTGGCAAGGCTTTTCTTTGATAATCGTCGGCATGTCGGCATGTGCATCTGGCGGGAGCAGACACCCTCAACAGGTCTTTGCCTTGCGCGGCGAGGAACCCTCCCGTCCGGATACGTGCCCCGGATAGCCGGACGTGCCCTCAATGGACGCTTCTGTGCTTTTCGAGCTTGCCGACATAAGGGAGGAGTGTGCAAGATGTCCCATGCAAACACGGAAAGAACCCAACCTCAACCTCAATGGAGTGGCGACGCATCGTTGCGACGCATCGCCTCACGCTTTGTGAAGTTCACGCAGACATACATCCAGCACTTCAAGGTGGCGCGCCAGAACGTTTCAGACAAAGCCCGTGCCTATACCACCGGCCTGGTCATGAAGGCGTCGCGCAAGAACATGGAGCGGATGGAGGAGTACGTGCCGGATTGCGAGTATCAGTCCTTGCAACAGTTTGTCTCCGATTCTCCCTGGGACCACGAAGCGCTCAACGCACACATCGCAAGTGACGTGAACGCGTTGCTGGGCGGTCCCGAGAACGTACTGGCCATCGACGAGAGTGGTTTCGCGAAGAAGGGTAAGATGTCGGTCGGGGTGGCACGGCAGTGGAACGGACGCGAGGGCAAGACCGACAACTGCCAGGTGGGCGTCTATGCCGCATTATCGGATGGCGTGCATGCTTCGGTCGTGGACTTTCGATTGTACCTTCCCGGAGAATGGATGGAGGACAAAGAACGCTGCTTGAAAGCGAAGATCCCTGAGGAGAAGTGCGGATTCAAGACGAAACCGGAATTGGCCGTGGAAATGGTCGAGATGGCCCTGACAAACGGTTTGTCGTTCGGGTGGGTGGCAGTGGACGCCTTCTACGGACAAGTACCCGCATGTGTTCGGAAGATTGACCGTTTCGGACTGAAATTCGTCGCTGATGTTCACTGCAACCAGATTGTCTACACAGAGAATCCTCGCCCGTACTTGCCGCGACGCAAGAATCGCCAGGGCCGTAAGCCTACGCGGCTGCGAGCCCGGACAGAGGGCATCCGGGTTGACGATCTCTACAAAGATGAGCCGCTCGCGCCTTGGCATACGATCCGCGTGCGGGAAGGGACGAAAGGCACGGTGTTTGTGCGCGCCCGCCGACGTCGGGTCTGGCTGTGGGATGGCGAGGAAACAACAGCTCTGAACTGCTGGTTGGTCTTTATAAGAGACCCCCTCACCGGAGAACTCAAATACGTCATCAGTAACGCCAAGGCATCAGTGACGTTGACGACGCTGGTGTAGAAACACGCCATGCGTTTCTGGATCGAGCGAGCCTTCCAGGATGGGAAAACCTCACTGGGCATGGCTGATTATCAGGCCCGCGGTTGGATCGCATGGCACCATCATATGTCCTTGGTTATGCTGGCGCTGCTATTCCTTATCAAAGAACGCCTGCTTCACCAGCAGGATGTCGCGTTGCTATCCTGCCAGGATATTGTCGAGCTACTGAACCACTTTCTTTGCCGTACAAACACGACAGAACAAGCTGTGCTGACCAATCTCAAGCGTAGGCACCGAGCGCGTCAACGAGATATTGACTCCGCATACCGAAAACAATAGAATCAGCGCACCAACGACGAATGAACACTCTTAACAAAGTAGAATTAAGGGTAACCGTTTAAGGGTGGCGGTTAAGAATGCGGGCAAGTGTTGTTTCGCACCCATTTGGTGCAATGACAACGGCATGTTGTTCACGTCGCAACCACCCACAACGCAATAGGATGTGATCTGTGTTGTTGACTGCGGAGCAGTCCAACTGCTCCTTCTAGGTTAACCCGCTGTCAGGTTCACGCCAGGCCTTTGGGCGGCGTGTAATCCACCGGCACGCGGCGGAATTCTTCACGAGCCGATTGTTCCGCCGCCAGGCAGACCATGTGGGAGCGCCATGCGTCCAGCGGAGCCTGGACGGGAGGGCGGCCCGTTGCACAGCGGCGAATGAACTCCCAGCGCATTGCATCGGAGTCATGAAAGAAGCTATAAGCTGTGTGCTCGAAACTCTCCGTGCGATCCTGGATCACCCGCATACCGCCCGAGCCGACCGGCCACTCCTCAAACCGGTTGATCATGATCGAGGGGGTCAGAAAGTCCACGGCGATGGACCCGCCGGTGAGTGTGAAGATCATGGACATATCGTGTCCCAGGGCATTCATGTATTCCGCCGTATTTTTCCATTGGCCGGGAACTATGGGAATAGCGCTATGGGTGTGGGTGTTGAGCATTGTTGCCATCACACCCTCGGCAAAAAAGAAATGGGTGCAGATGTTGTCCGGAATCCGGTAGTGCGGCAAGACATTCAGTCCCACAGTGCTCTGCACCGACAGAATCTCCCCGGCAAAGAACCGGAAGATGTCTATATAGTGAATCGGGCATTCCAACAGGAGTCCGCCGCTGCGTTCGGGCCGGGTCCGCCACGTGCCGGTGCCGGCTTCCAGATAGCAGCCCTGGTGGTGCAGGTACTCGATGCGCCGCAATTGCCCGTATGTCCCGCTCTCGATCAGTTCCTTGATCCGGCGCGCGAGCGGCGACACACGGATCTCGAAATCGATCCCCAGGTTCTTCCCGCTCCGGCGTTGGGCCTCGATGATCCTATCGCATTGTGCCCGATCGATGCCCATCGGCTTTTCGAGAAAGACATGTGTGCCAGCATCGAGAAAGGCCACCGCCTGGTCGGCATGGGCGAAGTTCGGGGTGGAAATCACGACCAGATCCAACTTTGCTTCCCGCAGCATTTCCCGGTAATCGGTGTACATGGAGATGTGGGGATGCCGCTTTGCATGATCATCCAGTTTTTTTTTGTTAATGTCGCACCACGCCACCGTTGTGCATTCTGGTCCTTCGTCTAACATCAACCATCCAATGTGGCCTATACGCATGGGTTGGGTCATCTCGTTTATCCTCCTGTTGTTTTCTGTTATTCGA
This sequence comes from uncultured Verrucomicrobiota bacterium, assembly GCA_964458525.1. Taxonomy (GTDB): domain Bacteria; phylum Verrucomicrobiota; class Kiritimatiellia; order JAAZAB01; family JAAZAB01; genus CAYWJE01. The sequence continues at coordinate 443 of CAYWJE010000107.1, read as the reverse complement.
GCCACCTGTAAAACTTCCTACGAACCCCGGAGCCAGTAGCCAGTGCAACACGGGCCGCTGGCTTGAAAGGATTTGCTCTTCGTGTTGCTTGTTGATGAGATAAATGCCATGCTCGGGGGCGAAAGGCAAGGGGAATCGGCAATTTTTAGAAATCTTATGAATGTCACATTCTTCTTGCATCCATCGGCAAATATGCCTATTTTTCCCCTGGCAATTCGTTCGAATGCAAGAGAATTTGTAACCGGCTCTTGAAAAAGAGTAGAGGGATTAGGAGGGATTAGGGTCACGTCTCAATTTGCAATAATTGGGCTGCATGTTTGTTGACTCTTCTCATGGAGCGATCATTCTTCAAGCGCTTTCTCAGCCTGCGGAGGGCCTCCGCCGGCCCCTTCGCCCAATTGCCAAAACGAATGATAACCGCGCGCTTTGCTAAAGGCGCACCT
>CAYWJE010000106.1:0-11121 GCA_964458525.1 uncultured Verrucomicrobiota bacterium | reverse complement strand
AAACTCACACGCGGCGTCTCGGTTTATCGGGCTTTCCTCCCTGAACACCGAACACCGAACACTGAACACCCGCAACACGTATAGCTTGCAATACTCAGTCGGATTTGTTTGACTCATTTACTCAAACAATCGAAGTTTAAGGAGCTAAAACATTATGCCCCCCCGCACGCCAATACAGCATTCTCCAATTCGCATTATGGCTTATTCATCGGGCTTTCACCACGCCTGCCCGCCTGTCGAGGGCAGCGGATCTGCGAGGCAGCGCCCACTGTACAAAGCAGAAACGGCGGGGACCGCCGTGTCCAAGGAATGCCAACGGCAGCGGACATTTTGCACCTGATCGCAGACGCGCCCGGAATCGGGTCTGCCCCGGAATTCTTGTTGATTCCCCTTGGGCAAAACTGTAATACTATTCCCCGTTCATTCAGGAACACTTGAAAACGGGAGGAGATCCATGACGCCATCGAATTATTTAGATACTGTTCGGAAAATTCTAGACCACCTTGAAAAGACGCAGATGCAGGCCGTGGAACAGGCCGCGGATTTCGTGGTCAACGCATGGAACCATTGCGGCGTGATTTACTGCCACCAGCTCGGGCACGGTATAGAAGGCGACTCCATACACCGGGCCGGCGGGCTCGTGTCGGTCAAGCGCTTCACCTATTCAATCAATGTCAATTCGCCCGTTCCGGAATGCCGCAAGGGCGATCATGCCGATCCCGACGAGGACCTCAAGATTGTCCGCTCTGCGGTTGCTGCGAGCAACATAAGGGAGCATGACGTGATGCTGCTCTCTTCAGTCTCGGGCCGCAACAGGGGGCCGATCGAGCTGGCCCTCGCCTGCCGCGAGAGGAAGGCGCGTGTGATATCATTCTCCTCGCTGGATTACACGGCCAAGGTGAAGTCGCTGCACCCTTCGGGGAAGAAGCTCTGCGAGGTTAGCGACGTGAATATTGATATAGGTGCGCCCTATGGGGACGCCGCGGTTGAAATCCCCGGCATTGACGTCGCCGTCATTCCGGTTTCGGGTGTCTCCATGGCCTGCTGCGCATGGATGATATGGGGAAGGGCCATGGAGAAGGCCGCTGCGGACGGCAGGCCGCCCAGCGTCCTCATCAGCCATAACAGGGATGGCGGGCCCGAATACAACGAGAAAAGCATAAAACTGTACGAACAAAGGGGGTACTGAAATGTCAGCCACGAATTATTTTGAAGCGGCACTACAGACGCTGCGCAAGGTGTCGGATTCGCAGAAGGAGAATATCTGCGCCGCGGCGGGGCTCATGGCGGAGACGATCGAGGGCGGCCGCTGCCTTTACGCCTTCGGCGCGTCGCACTCCTTCATCATGGCTGAGGAAATGGTCTACAGGAGCGGCGGGCTAATGCTCGTGAACCCGATCTACCCGCACGGCATGAACCTATCAGTGCGACCGATGACCATGACCTCCCGGATCGAGCGGCTGCCAGGGCTCGGGGCGGAGCTGCTGGACGGGTCGCGGGCGCAGAAAGGCGACCTCCTTATCCTCTTCTCGACCTCCGGCAGAAACGCCGTGATAATAGACATGGCATTACGCGCCTCGGAAAAGAAAATAAAGACGATAGCCGTTACGGCGCTCGCCTATACGAGCTCCGTCACCAGTCGGCATTCATCGGGCAGGAAGCTGGCGGACATCTGCGACATCGTCATAGACAGTTGCGTTCCGGTCGGCGATGCTGCAGTGGAAGTTCCGGGATTCCCCGGCAGGCTCGCGCCACTCTCCTCGGTCGCCGGATGCGCAATCGTCAACGCGCTCGTCGCGGAAACGGTCGCAATTCTGTGCGAGCGCGGAATTGAGCCGCCCGTCTTCATGAGCGCGAATGTTGACGGAGGCGACGAGTACAACGCGCGCCTGCTCGACAAGAATGCCGATCGCATTCACTACATGTAGAACTGCAGATCATTTCCAGATATCCTGACTGTCCGATTTAAGTTGACAGGACCCGGCCTATTGTTACGATTCTTCAAATCGTAATCACAAGGAGCAAAGCGATGTCAAGCCTTGTCAGGTTCAGCCTCTCGCTGGAGAAAACGCTGCTCGACCGGCTCGAGACGCTTGTGAAGCGGAGCAGGTGTGATAACAGGTCCGAATTTGTCCGCGACATGATAAGAAACCGGCTGGTGGAGCACGAGTGGCGGGAGGGTGGCGAGGTGGTGGGAACCATCACGCTGGTGTACGATCACCACAAGCGCGAGCTCAACAACAAGCTGATCAGCCTCCAGCACCACCACCACGACATGATAATGGCCACGACCCACGTTCACCTCGACGAACACATGTGCGCAGAGATGATTCTCGCCAAGGGTGCTGCGGAGGAAATATCCAGTCTTGCCGATGAGCTGAGGCAGCAGAAGGGAATTCTGCACGCAGCCCTTTCGCTCAGCTCAACGGGACGTAAGCTTGCTTGATCCATCCTGTACGCATGAGGTGTTGTTATGCTTGAAATTTTTCTGAGGGGCGGATGGGTGATGGACGCTATACTCGCGGTGTCGCTCCTGGCCGTGGCCATAATCATAGAGCGCCTGCTTTTTTTCGCGCGCGCCGGGAGCGACGATATGGCACTAATCCGCGAAATCGAGAAGGCGCTTTCCGCGGGCGACCCGGGACTTGCAGTTGAAAAAGCAGGAATGAGCCACGGGCTCGTGGCCGCGATCGTGCGCTCCTGCCTGGAAGAATGGAGTGCGGGCTGTGAGCGGATGGAGGACGTTGTCAACTTCGAAGGAAACCGCGCGATCGTTGCGCTGGAAAAACACCTGCGCGGGCTCGCGGTGATAGCGCAGGGTGCGCCGCTGCTAGGGCTTCTCGGAACTGTGACCGGCATGATCAAGGCGTTCATGCGGATCGAGGCCGTGGGCGGGGAGGTGAATGTATCTTCCCTTGCCGGCGGGATCTGGGAGGCGCTGCTGACCACGGCCTTCGGACTGATCGTCGCGATTCCGGCGCTTTTCGCGTATCACTTCTTCGAGACAAAGGTTGACCGCTATGCGGGGCTAATCCGCGACGTGGGCGAACGGCTCGTCGCCCTGCGGAGGACTATCAAGTCATGATAAGGATCGAGCCGAGAAAGCGGAGGACCCCGGAAATAGGGATGGCCCCGCTGGTTGATTGCGTTCTTCTTCTGCTCATCTTCTTTCTCCTGACCTCGTCCTTTTCGGAGCGGCTCGGGATTAAGATCACGCTGCCGGGCTCGGACACGGCGAATGCGGCGGAAAGGGACCTGGTGGAGATAACAATTGCCGACACAGGCGATATAACCCTCTCCGGAAAGCCGGTGGGCATGGCCGAACTGCCCTCTGCGCTCAAAGCCGAGGTGGAGGCACGCGGAAAACTGCCGGTCTTCATGATCGCCGACCGCCGGGTGGTTCTTGAGCAGGTGACGGAAATAATGGACAGCATTCGCGCCGCAGGGCTGGATTCCGTCGCCATTGCCGCGCGCGCCAGGGCGCCGTCGGGCGGCGAGGAGGGCAAGCGCTGATTTTTTTGGAGCTCGTGGTATTACGATTATGAAATTCGTGTTATCAGAAGATGTGGGCACCGGCGCAAAAGGAATCGCCGGCATGTTCAATGCCGGCCTACAACGGAAAATCAATAGACACACGGGATGCTGTAGGCCGGGATTGTATCCCGGCGTGAAGCAGGGTGAAGAAAAGAGAAAATGATGAGGAACGGACGCGAGATTGTTGCAGGCGTTGGCATCATGATGTTGCTAACCGGCCCGATCATGGCCGAAGATGAGAAAGAACAACCCGACGCCTTCAAACTCGGCGAGATCGTCGTCACGGCCACAAAAACCGAACGGAGAGTGAAGGATGTGACATCGGCGGTGAGCGTGGTTGACGAGGCAGACATAGAGGCTTCGAACGCTGACTACGTGATGGACGTAATAGGCTCCGAGCCCGGCATCTATATCCGCAAGGACGCCATCTACGGACGCCAGTTCATCGAAGTCCGCGGGCTCGGCTCCAACATCAGGCGGCTCCAGGTGCTGGTGGACGGCAGGCCGGAGAAAATGTCTCTTTTCGGGTGCTCGGTCGCGCAGACACTGCCCCTGGCCAACGTGGAAAGAATCGAGGTAGTCCGCGGACCTGAGTCCGTTCTCTACGGCAGCGACGCCATGGGCGGAGTTGTGAACGTGATCACGAAGAAGATGCTCGACCCGGGCTACCAGTCAAGCGGCCTGTTTTCATACGGCAGTTACAACACGATGCACGGCCTGCTCCGACATGGCGGCAACAGTCATGATTTTGATTACTACCTGACTTATGATCATAAGCAGACTGACGGTCACAGGCCAAATTCAGACTACGATGCCGACTTCGGATCCCTGAAGCTCGGATACCAGCTGGACGACAGCTGGAGGCTGCAGGCCGCCGGCCAGTATTTCAGGGACGATGGCGAAGATCCCGGGCCGGTGACAAATCCCTACACGAACAACGACAGGCGCAAATATGAGCGCTGGTCATGGAACGCCGATCTAATCGGCAAATGGGACGGATCTGAGTTCACTCTCACTTTTTACGACAACAGCGGCGAGCACAGGTTCAACATGCCGTCCATCGAGGACTACTGGCATTCGAAGGACAACACCGTGGGCTTACTGGCCATGTATGTTCGCGACGTATATGAAAGCGGCGACACGAAGGATTCGATCACATGCGGGTACGAATATCAACACCAGTGGGCGGAACCTCAGGACGACTGGATCGCGTGGGCGCGGGAGAACAATCCCTCGCGCTACATGGATTTTGGACCGTACCGCAGGAATAATCACGATCTCTTCGCGTTCAATGAGTTCACGATGGGGCGCTGGGTCAACACGCTCGGGCTGCGGGGCAGCTATGACGACAGCACTGATCGCATCACTCCCGTGCCGCAGGCCGGGCTTCTCTGCCACGTGACCGCGGGGACGACCGCGAGAGCAAAAATAGGGAAGGGCTTCCGGCAGCCGCGCTTCAGCGAGCTGCATCTCTATCCTGCGCACAACGAGAATTTGAAGCCTGAGGAAGTGTGGAGCTACGAGGCGGCGATCTCCCACGAATTCGCCCCGTGGCTGAGCGCGTTTGTAAACCCCTTCTACATGGACGTTGACAACATTATTCAGCAGGAGTCAAACGACTCGCCACCGCCGAATTTCATCAACAGCAATTCCGGCCGCTTCTATATTCGGGGTGTCGAGACCGGGCTGGAGATCAGCCCGGCGCGCGACCTGAGCGTGGCCGTCTATTACACCCTCACCGATGTGCAGGACGGGCCGGAGGATAACCCGAACATAAACAGAGAAAGCATACCGGAGCATGTAGTCAGCGCAGTTGCCAGGTACACGATCGGCAGGCTAGATATGTCGCTCGACATGGAATATGTCGCCGGCCTCTATAACAGCAATCTCCTCGCTGGCGGCGATATCGAGAAAGTTGGCAACTACTTCACGGCTAATGCCAAGGCCTCATACCAGGTGCACAAGAACTTGAAACTATTCGGCGGGATCGAGAATATATTCGACAGCGACTATGAGCAGATTCCAGGATACACCATGCCCGGCACGACGATTCACGCCGGCCTGAAAGCCGAGCTGTGAGGAACCGCCGGCATGTTCTCATCAAATCCCGACTCGTTTCGAGGTCGGGGTTCAATGCCGGCCTACAAGGAGAAATCAATAGACACACGGGATGCACATGTAGGCCTGGATTGTATCCCGGCGCAAAGACGTTGGGAAAAAGGCGCAGGTACGCGGTTGGCAATTTTTCCCGGGAGCCAAATATGACCATAAATTACAGATGGACAACCACACAGAATTCAGCATTGCTTGCCCTGCTCCTCTTCCTCACAGGCGTGCGGGGATTTTCCGGCGCTGTTGACGCGCCTATGGACGCTTCGGCGTCCGCCCCGATTCGTGCAGCCTGCACCACCACGCTCATGGGCGCGGTAATCGGAGCCGTAGGCGGGGATTACGTTGAGGTCCACGCGATCGTGCCCTTCGGGATGTGTCCCGGCCACTTCGACATCAGCCCCGGCCAGGCAGCGCAGATCAGGAAATCTGATGTCATCTTTTCCCATGGTTACGAACGGTTCATGAGGAATTTCGGGACAAATATTTCAGGCGCGAGCGGGAGTAAGATCGTCGAGATAAAGGCGAACGGAAACTGGATGGTTCCGGAAATCCAGAAATCGGCGGCGCGCAACGCGGCAAAGGCGCTCGCCGCGATCCGGCCGGACAGAAAACCCGAATTCCTGCGCAACCTCGCCGCTTACGAGATGGAAATTGACGCCGCCGTTTCAAGTCTCCATGACATGCTACAGTCCTTTGGCGGCAAGGTGGTCGTGTGCTCGGAATTGAATGCGGAATTTGCCGGGTGGCTCGGAATTAAAATTGCAGCCGTGTTTCCGAGGGACGAGGATCTCTCGGTGAAATCCATGCGCTATATCATCGCGGCGGGCCGCCGCGATGGGGCAGAGCTGGTGATAGAGAACAGGCAGAGCAGTGGGAAGATCGGGACAACCATCGCCCTGGAGCTGGGCGTGCCAAAGGTGGTACTGAACAATTTCCCCGATATCAACGTGAAGGGAAGCGCTCACTCTCCATACGTGGAAACCCTGGCGAGAAATTGCGAGGCTCTCCGGAATGCCCTGGAGTGATTCTATGATTCCGGCATTATCGCTCGATAATATCAAGATCCATCTCCGGCACGGGCTGGTGATAGACGATTTCACAGCTGCTTTCGCCCCAGGCGACTTCGCGGCGTTGCTTGGTTGTAACGGATCGGGCAAAACCACCATTCTCCGCGCTATCATGGGATTCATACATCTCACCATGGGACGGATATCCCTTTTCGGAGAGCCTGCCGGCTCGCGCAGCCGCGGACGCGCGGCTTACGTGCCGCAGGCGCCGGCGATTGACTACAAGATGCCGGTAAGCGTTCGTGACGTTATTGCTATGGGCCGTTATGGCGTGAGAGGGCCCGGCAGGAAGCTCGTTGAGGAGGACTGGCATGCTGTTGAAGCTTCGCTGAGGAAGACCGGCCTGACGGATCTCGCTGAGCGTCCAGTGGGACATCTCTCGGGCGGGGAGCGGCAGAAGATGCAACTGGCCCGTGCCCTGTGCCAGGCGCCGGACATCCTGCTGCTGGATGAACCCACGGCGAATCTTGATCTCGGCGCCCAACGCGAATGCCTGGACCTGATTGAGGAGATCCATGCAACAGGGAAGATCACGGTAGTGATAGTGATGCACGATCTGCAGGCGCTCCCCCGCAGGTGCGGACGCGCCGTGATTATTGACGGAGGCCGAAAGGTTTTTGACGGAGATCTCACCGGTGTTTTCACGAGGGCGAATCTCTCGCACATCTACAAAAAGATGACGGACCGCGTGATCGGGGAGCTGATCGAGGAGAGTGGAAGGAAGAGAATACCATGATGGAGCTGCTGCAAGAATCATTTTTCCGGCACGCCCTGCTGGCATGCCTGTTCGGGGGCGGCGGCCTCTCGCTTGTGGGCGTGTTCGTGGTGCTGATGGATATACCCTTTCTCGGCATCAGCATGGCGCACTCCGCCTTTCTGGGCGCGATCGCGGGACTCCTCTGCGGCTTCAATCCCCTTGCCGGCGCCATCGCGGCGAGCGCGCTGTGCTCGATCCTCGTCGGGCCCCTGGCCGACAGGGCCGGGGCCACATCGAATGTCATTCTCGGAGCTCTTTTTTCAGCGACGATGGGGCTTGCGCTCCTGCTGCTCTCCCTGATCCCCGGCCCAAAGTCGGAAGCCATGAACCTGATATGGGGCAGCATTCTCACCATAACGACGGCCGGCATCATCACGCTTGGAATCATATTCGCTGCAATCGCCCTGCTCCTGTGCCTCTTTTTCAAGGAACTGCTCGCCGTCCTGTTCAACCGCGAGATAGCGGCCGCGAGCGGTGTTCCGGAACGATTTTTCTACTACGGCATTATATTTCTTTCCGGCCTCATCATAAGCGCCAGCCTCGATATAGTGGGGGGTCTTCTCATATTTTCTCTGCTCATCAATCCTGCCGGAGCGGCCAATCAACTTACATACAGACTGAAGACCATGTTTGTGATCAGCGCCCTCTTCGGCGTGGCGTCATGTCTCGCAGGGCTTTTCGTCTCCTATTGTTTTGACGTGCCTACAGGCGCAGTGACCGTGCTGGTTTCATCACTGATCTACCTGCTTGCCTTTGTCTTTTCACCGAAGCGGCGCAGCGCGGATAGAACAGACCAGCCAACAAATGAAAGTGAGAAAGTTTATGAAACATAACGTGCAGAAACAGTTCTTCAACGAGCACGCGGAGGGCTGGATGGACAATCGGCGCAAGGATCCGGCCACCGGGCTGCCATGTGACGGGGAAAGGGATTTCGAGAGGCTCTTCTCCCTCCTGCGGGTCCGGGAAGGCGACTATGTCCTGGACGTGGGTTGCGGCAACGGCGTGCTTGTGCCGCATCTGCTCAAGCAAATCGGGACAAACGGACTCCTGTGGGAGCTGGATTACGCGGAGAAAATGATAGCCGTCAACAGGCGGCTTCACGAGGATGATCGTATCACGTTTCTGGTCGCAGACATCCACGAGCCCCCGGCAAAGGATGCCGCGTTCGATCTCGTTATCTGCTTCTCCTGCTTCCCGCATTTTGAAGACAAGCAACTGGCCGTCAATCAGATGGCGCGCAGCCTGAAGTCGGGCGGACGGCTTGCAATAGCCCATTTCCTGTCAAGCGCTGAGCTCAACGATCATCACCGCAAAACGCAAGAGGTCATGCATGCCCGTATGCCGGAATGCGGGGAAATCGGGAGCCTTCTCACCGGAGCCAGACTGGAGATACTATCCGTCATGGATCAGCCCGGATTCTATTTAGCGCTCGGACGGAAGAACTGAAAAGTTTTAGGTGAGCGTCCCGAAGAGCCTGTCCCCAGCATCCCCCAGACCGGGCAGTATATAGCCCTTCGCGTTGAGTGTCTCGTCAACCTGGGCAGCGTATATCTGAACGTCGGGATGATCTTTCTCCATCCTCGCGAGGCCCTCGGGGGCCGCAATAATCGTGAGTATCTTCATAGACAGGGGTTTTTCCTTCTTAATGATCGTGGCGGCGGCGCTGATCGAGCCGCCGGTGGCAAGCATTGGGTCAACCAGGAAAACGTGCCGCGCGAAAAGACGTTTCGGAAGGTTCTTGTAATATTCCACCGGCTCGAGCGTCTTCTCGTTTCTGAACAGGCCAAGGTGTCCCACGGCTGCGGACGGCAGAAAATCCTGCAGCAAATCCGTCATACCAAGCCCGGCCCTGAGAATTGGAACGATCGCCAGCGAATCATCCTTGAGCACCCATGCTTTCGTTTCAGTTAGCGGCGTAGCGACCTTGGTTTCCACCATGGGCAAATCCGACGAAGCCTCGTAAAGCAGCAGCACGGATATCTCGTTCAAGAGTTTCTTGAATGTGTTCTGGTCGGTATCCTTGTTTCGAAGAAAGGCTACCTTGTGCTGAACCAGCGGATGGTTGACGATCTTATACATCACAACTCCGTATCAGCCGGCGCCGAGCGCGGCGCGCGCGGCCGGCATTATGCCGTCCGCCATCCTGAGGAACCCAATGTCATTCGGGTGACATCCATCAACCGTGCACATGTCCCGCTCGGATTCCCCAAAAAGCGTTGCGCCATCAACGAAATAGACGTGTTTGTCGCCGGCCTTTTTCGCCGCTTCAAACGTGCCGCGTATTATTTCGCGGCGCTTCAGGCAGTCATCCGTTCCGCGGAAGTCCGGCTTGCTGACGAATATCACCGGGAGCTCCGGGCGGGCATCGCGCACGATCCGAAAGAAAGGGCCATGTGTCGCCGCGAGGCGCTCCGGAGAGGGCGCGTTGTGATCATAGTCAAAAACAAACGCGCCAAGATCGAGAGAGGCGATAGTCTCGGCCATAACGGGCTCACCCCTGCCGCTGCCGCTGAACCCCCAATTAACCATATCAGAATCCAGGCGTCGCGTAATAATGGCCGGATATGAATTCCCGGGCCGTGAGGCACAGCCGCCATGTGTTATGGACGATCCGTAGAACAGAATGGGCATCCCGTGCGTGAACTGGCGGGGGGCTTCAACCTCGCACTCCGGGTCAAGGCCAACGTCCATCTCTTCCACGCCGTTGTAGAGCGGAAGATAAATGGTCCACTCCCGCATCTCCCGGGAGAGGTTGCGCAGGAACAGTGCTTTGATCTCTTTCGAGCCGTGCGCGTGCCGACAGTTCGCGCGAAACACCTTATTTATTCCAGATCCTTCGTAGAGATCGAAGCCGCCGCTCCCGCTGCGCGGCATGTGCGACATATCGCCGCCGTTCCTGAGCGTTGTCTGAATGCCTATCGCGGTGGAGTCGGTCCTGAAGCGCAGCATGGCCCCGGACGTGTGCCATGCGAGGGATTTCACCCCGTCGTTGGCGAGCGGGAGAACAGCTTGCGGAAGCCTGCAGAACTGCTTCTCCTGATTGAACCACGGCAGGCCGCTCAGTACGAACGGCGCGGAATCCGCGGACCGGAACGAGAGATCCTCGCCGTCTATCGCCAGAGTTCGGAAATTAGTGTCAATATCCTCAATCGAACGGGTCATTGATATTTTCCCTCATTTTCCACCAAATCAACCGACATCCATCACATCCCGCGCATTGACACGCTGCGGCCGGTTTTTACTGACTTGTAGTTTGAGTAGAATGCGGGGATTCTGAATTGTTCAGCCCGCGCCTTTACCCAGTCCTCCATGACATCAGCGACCGCGACGACACTGGTCAGCGGACATTTTGCCGCAAGCCTGAGGTGACTTTCGCTTATAACCCCGCATCCAATTATTCCCGAACGCACAGGCTTCATCGGTTCCCCTCCAATGAGACACCCATCCTGCCGCTGCCATAATAAAAAGCAAGCAAATTTATCGGTGGAATTTGTTAAGAGGCAGTGAAACAATGGTCCTTCCGGAAATAGCGTGTGATTTTGTGGCACTTCGTACGCAACGACCAATAAAACAAACGTACCCGTTCACGGTTCAGTGTTTTCCAGGCTTCCTGGATGCTTTTCTTTTCTTCTCAATTTCAGTTACTGCTCA
>CAYWJE010000105.1:0-11166 GCA_964458525.1 uncultured Verrucomicrobiota bacterium | reverse complement strand
CAGAAGGCAACAAATAAAATGCAGATGTGGTAAAAAATATTATTGACGTAGTCAATATGATCTAATATGATAATGAACATGCAAATCAAGAAGAAGACCACCAATCAAGCCGATGTGGTCCGGCGGTTGCGCAACGCCATTCGCAACAGCCGCTACGAAGAGGGCGCACGGATCCCTCCAGAAAGCTGCTTAGCTCGAGAGTATGGCGTCAGCACGATCACGATGAACAAGGCGCTGAGCGACCTGGTTCGAGCGGGTTATCTCTCCAGGGGCGATTCGACGCGCGGCGGAACAATTCTGAAAACCCGTTCTCCCTACCCCATCGCACACATCGCTTTCCTGATGGCTAATCACAACCGGTTTCATCAATTGATTCTGGAGGGGGCCTGCCAGGCGGCCTACAGCCTCAATGTTGCCATTTGTCCGATCACCTCAATTTCCTCTGAGGCAGACGCCAGCATTCACAAATTGGAGTGCGGGGGCTGCGCCGGAATCATCAGCGGATTGGCCGATCATCTGCACACCTCGTTGCCGGTTATCTATGTCGATAACACGACCAATCAAAATCCCGGCGGGCGCCACATTCGTTGTGACAGCCAGCGCGGGGGGACATTGCTCGCGCAGGCCTTGCTCCGCGCCGGACACCGGGAAGTCGTCATGATCGCCGGCGCGTATCTTCTTCATCGCCCCCGGTGCGAAGGTTTTCAGCTCACCTTGCGCCAGGCGGGAATCGATACCGCGCGTCGGTTAATTCACGTTACCCATGATGATGCGAATATTCACAACGCACTAAGGCAGATTCTGCGCGTCTTCCCCAAAACGACGGCGATCGCAGCCGACACTGACCACACTGCGTTTAAGTTGATCAGGGCGGCAATGACGCTTGAAATGCCAGCGGCGCATCGTCTGACATTCACGGGATTCGGGAATCTTCCGGAGATTCAACATATCAGCCCGTTCGCGACGATCGAACAGTTTCCCGGCGAAACAGGATACCGAGCTGTTGACGACATGGCAAAGTGGATTGAAGTCGGCGCATACGACACTCCCCGCATCCAGGATATGAATGTCGCACTTGTCAACGCTGACCGTATCACAGAGGTCGCAGGCAAATACCCAACCTCGAAAGAACTTCAAAAGTCCGATTGCTGATAAACGCAGGGTGACCAATTTCCTTGTTACGTATGTTTCAGGGCTGGTAGTGGAAAGCAATATGATAGATAGGACGCATGTTGATGACTGGTTCTCAAGAAGGAGGTTTGGCCTGTTCTTGCATTTCGGTCTGTATTCGATCCAGGGCTGGCATGAGCAGGATCAGATGCGAAGGCGCATTCCTCGCGTCGAGTATGAAAAGTTGATCGACCGATTCAACCCTACGGCCTTTGATCCAAATGTAATTCTGGACTTGGCGGAAAGCGTGGGAATGGAATACGTGTGCCTCACGACGAAACACCATGACGGCTTCTGCTTATGGGACACTAAGCAGACGGATTTTAACATTATGCGCTCACCCTATGGAATGGACATTGTGGGAAAAATGGCCGATGCCTGCCATGCGCGTGATTTTCCTCTTGGACTCTATTACTCGGTGGTTGATTGGCATCACCCGAACTACACGAATCAGGGCAGGCATCACGAATTGGCGGGACCGGAACCTGGCGATGAGCCTGACTGGGACAGGTATATGGACTTCCTGTTGGCACAGGTGCGGGAACTATGCGCAAACTACGGAAAGATCAGGCATTTTTTCTGGGATATGAATGTGACCAAGGCAAGGGATCCGGCGGTCAATGAAATGTTGCGATCGCTGCAGCCCGACATTGTTATCAATGAGCGGGGATTTGACGATGGAGACTTCTGCTCGCGTGAACGCGAAGACCAGGCGGACGAAAACGATTCCGCGCCGCGTTTCGTCCGCCATGCCGAGGCGTGCAACTCGGTCGGCACACAGAGCTGGGGTTACCGAAAAGACGAGGACTACTACACGACCCAGTTCCTCATTCAGAGCATTGATGCGACGATGGCAAAGGGCGCACACTACCTTTTGAACGTGGGTCCGGATGCGGATGGCAGAATTCCGGAGCCGACGACAGCAATCCTCTCTGAAATCGGTGAATGGTATTCCAAAGTCCGCGAGGCTTTTTCCGATACGCAACCCTGCACGGGACTGACAACGAACAGGGATGTTTCGCTGACGCGCCGCGGCAATGTGGTCTATGTGCATCTCAAGAACCCAATCATGTCCCATTCAGTGATATTACCCCCGATCAATGAGCTTCCTTTAAAGGCGGTGCTTCTGAACACCGGAGAGACGCTCGAATGCTCAAGAGATATGCTGCCCGCTTTCTGGCAGAGCAACAGTCATGTGCTGAGGATTAAGGGTTTGCCGAAAGCGGCGGTGGCAGGAACTGAAACACTTGTGCTCAAACTCCGATTTCAGCAAGACATCAGCTGAAGAACGGATTCATAAGGAGCATAATGCGTAACATGGGATGCGGGTGATTGCGTTACATTAGAATGAAAAATTATTCTTAAGAAAAAGGGAGTTTGCATGAACGCGTATCAAACAGGGATGGACCGGCTAATCAATGAGCGTTTTGATCTGATTCAAGATGGTCGAGTCGGGCTGGTGTGCAATCACGCAAGCACGAATCGCCTGCACCCGCATTCCGCCGTGTTGTTGCGTGAACGCCTGGGGAACAGACTTGCTTGCCTGATTGGTCCTGAACACGGGTTCAATGGTCACGGCGCCGCGGGAGAGAAGATCGCCAACGAGGTTCATTCGGAATGGAACATCCCGATACTGTCTCTTTTTGGAGATGAAACCCGCGCCTTGCAGGAAATGGTTGAGCGCGTGGATACCATCGTTTTCGATCTGCAGGATTTAGGGGTGCGCTGTTATACTTATGTGCATACCCTGCGCCGAATAATGGAAACCGCCGATCGTCATAACCTGCATCTTATTGTTGCCGATCGTCCTGTGCCGTTTGCGGGATGCTTGGACGGGCCCATGCTGAATCCGAGATTCGAGAGCATCATTGCGCCGATTTCCGCTCCGCTCGTATATGGGATGACGCCGGGCGAAACCGCGCAATGGCTCAAGACTAAGCTGGGTCTAAAATTGACCCTCGACATAGTTGCAGCCGGAGGATATCGGCGAAATGATCCCCACGGGCAAATATGGCCGTCATGGGAGGCGCCATCCCCTGCCATCCGATCATGGAATTGTGCCATGTCTTATCCTGCAACAGTATTCACCGAAGCCTTGCCCCATTTGGATTGCGCGCGCGCCACCCACATGGCGTTTCGGGTGTTGCGCGCCGAATGGCTGGATCCAGCGGCTTTGATTGATCTCCTGCAAACACGGAATCTGCCGGGTGTTTCGTTTGCACCCTATTATGATCTCCAAGATGCTTCTTTGCCGGAAATAGAAATACGAATAAATGATTCTCGGATATATCGCCCCGTACTAACCGGCGTTTCCCTTTTATGGGTGATTCAACAGGTGCATGGACCGGACCGTCTGTGGAAGGACAAGAAAACAAACACGAATTGGTTTGATCGCCTCATGGGTACTGACCGCGTACGGCTGATGCTGGAGGACGGTGAATCTCCGGACATTATTGCCGCTGGATGGGAACAGGAGCGCGCCTCATTTGTGAAAGAGCGCAACTCTGCGGCGTTGGATTATTGATACCCTTGTAAACTGCTCAGATCGCGCAATGTTTGACGGCCGCACAGGCTGTACGGCCCTACCATCAATGAGAATGGTAGGGCGGAACAGCCTGTTCCGCCGCATTTCTCGCGCATGACCTGAGTAGTAACCCCGCAAATACCCTTCAAATTCATTGGCGATACTGATAACAGCTTCAATGGCCACAGCCAGTTGCGCAAGATAAGCTTGGTAAAAAACGTCAAAATCGGATAAAGAGAGCGTTCATGGCGATTCCAGCATCCGAAGCCGACAAACCAGTCATGTTCGTTAACCTCAATCCGCACCCGATCACAAACAAATTCATAGGCTCGGGCCTTTAGAACCAGCGACGGCAAGGATCCATGGGATCGTATCAATGACATCAGTCCGGCTTTGATCTCCTCATTCGAACTGCCGCTGTCAGCGGCAGACCAGCTGTTGAAACTTCCGTTACAAATAGTCCTTATCCTGTTCGAAACGATTGAACAACGTCGCGCTCGCTTCCATCCTCATTGTCTGTTCAAGGAATCCCTCTCGCATCCAGACCACAGATCCTGGAGACTCACAGAATAAACTCTATTTGGAACGGTCGGCTCGTCGGCATATCCTGCAGCGTTATTGAAAAGCGCCTGGTGGATGTGTCGTACTTAACTGCGCCGGAAAACTGTTTGCCATTCAGTCGGACTTTTTCAGCCGCACTTTTCAACGCCATGTTAACCGTGATCTGGCGTGTCCGCCCGAAAACCTTACCCTTAACGGCGCTGGAGGATAAGACGATACGCTTGCCATTATCGGTGATAGTAAACTGAGTCGTACCAAAGTTCCCGCGTTCATACTTTCTGCTCCGTCCATCATCTTCGTAAAGTTCAGTCGTGCCCTTAGCGCCTGGATATGCGTCAATTATAAGGTGCTCAGTAAAGCCGGCCGCTGGCGCCACTTCCTCGCCCTGCCGCAACACCAGCCCGCCAGCCCGAACATAAACCGGCACATCGGCCAGATTCACAATTTCGGTAAACACCTTGCCGCCTTGGATTCGCTCACCCGTTTTCTGTTTAAACCAGTCGCCTTCCGGCAAATACACCTCCCGGACATTGGAAGTGTCCAGAATGGGCGCCACCACCATCGAGTCGCCGAAATAGTACTCATCAAAACGATAACAGCGCTTATCTTCAGGATGTTCAAAGAAAAGTCCACGCAAAATTGGAATGCCTGTTTCGTACGTTTTGCGCGCCATCGAATACAGGTACGGAATGATGCTGTTCCTGTATTTCAGCCAACAAACTGCAATCTCTTCGTTTCTCTTGCCGTAATCCCACGGTTGTCTGCTGCCGGCGCCCGGCGCCGAATGAAACCTGAACACCGGGTTGAATACCCCGAACTGCAGCCACCGCACGTAACGAATCGGATCAATCAACGGCGAAGAAGGATGCGCGAACCCGCAGATGTCGTGAGAAACGTAACCCATCCCGACATGGCCGGCCCGGATCGAAAATTCACATTCCCCCCTGAGAACTTCCCATTCCGAAGCGGCGTCACCCGTAAAGAAGATACCGTAACGGTGCGACCCAAGCCCGCCATAACGAGACAGCAGCATACCTCGCCGGTCTTTTTTTAATGAATTCTCAAAGTGAAGTTTATTGGCCGCCAGCAGGGCGCTTAGACCTCTCATTTGTCCGCGTGCGCCGTCCACCCACCAGAAATCAACGCCGCTTTTCATCACGTCGTCGTTTAGAACCTTGTTAATTGCCACTGCCTCGCGTTTGTCACATACGTTCGTGTCAACTTTAGCAAGGAGTTCCTTGCCGTATTCCAGATCATCAATTTTGGAACGAACCCCGGCAGTTTTCACGTAATCGGTAAAATGGGAGTCGCGTTCTTCCACCCGGAGGGGATGTGTGTTAAGCGTAACCAGAATATCCCGTTCGTGGCACCAGTCCATGAACGCCTGCGGGGCGGCATACATGGCTTCGTCCCAGTCCCAGTTCGCCCAGCCGGATTTGTGCCATTCCATATCCAGCACCAGCACGCTAAGTGGTATGCCGGCGGCATCGAATCTTCCGACGATCTCTTTAGCCTCATCGTCCTTAAATGCCGGCCAACGGGAAAGCCACAGCCCGAAGGCGTTTTTCGCCGGCATCGGACTTTTGCCTGAAAGCAGTGTGAAATCCTGCAACGCGGTTTTGAAATTATTTCCGTACGCAAAAAAATACCAGTCCCTCGTGCCGGGGCGGTTACGTTCGATCGGGTAATCGTCTGAATCGTTTACTGCCGTTTCAGAATCGTTCAGAAGAAAGTAACCGCTTTTTGAAAGCAGCCCGACTGGATAATGCGCATTATCAAGGACTCTATTCATGGTCTGCGCGGGTAATGTTTCCGGCCTTATTTTCGAGGTCAGGTGCGGTCCGTTGTGCCGGCAGGCGTCCATGTACAAGTCCGCCTTTTGGGACTTCTTGTAATATTCTGGAATCTCCTCGCAGACATGCCATGACAGCCACTGCAATCCCTTCGCATCAGGATGCGCGCCGTCCGCCGGATAGACACCTTCCAACCTGGCATGCTGACTCATCATGTCGAGAGCCGTGGCCGGGCCACCAAGGTTCTGGTAATCATTATCGCCCGGCCGCCAGCATTGCACAAAACCGCCAGCCTGCCATTGCACTTCAAGGCTGCCGGCAGAAAAATCTCTGCTGTTGTCTTTTGAAATCACAGTGATTTTGCCGGTGTTTAAAATTACCGCGTTTTTTGTCTTCTCAACCGAATGAAACGCCAGCGGATGTTTCTGGCTATACGCAATCATACTGCGTCTATTTTCAAACTTTTTATCCGGAGCGAATTCCATGCGTACCAGCGTTGGCGAAATAACGGTAAATCTTCTATTTCCTGCAACAATTTCTTTTGTCATGGCGTTTCCTGTTTTAAGGATGATGTGCGGTGCGTTTTATATTCAGGGGTCTATTGTGAAATATGTGGGGCACTTTATCAGATAAATAAGGGATGATCAGCGGTTCCGACCTCTTCGACGGCGCGCTTTTCCTGACCATGGACAGTCTGACAACGAACAGACTCGTCCACATGCCGCCGGCGGTATTCACCCGGGGAAATTCCCAGCAGTTGTCTGAATTGGCGAGCAAAGTAGTTGCTGTCGTTAAACCCGCTTTCGAGCGCCGCATCAGTGATACGGATTCCCGGTTGCTGCAATAACTGAGCAGCATGCGCAAGGCGAACCCTGATGACATGATCTATCGGCGAACACCCCATGATATGATGAAACAATCGTGTGAGAGTACTTTTGGACATGGCGGCCATTTCTGTCAGCTTGTTAATATCTATTGGTTCCCGGAAGTGAGCTTCAATGAAACTGAATACTTGGCTCAATCTCTCGAGAGGTTGTCTCTTGGTATTTGTCGTTCTGAAATATGTGCGAGAGAGAAACCCGATGAGACTCATAAGATGTGTTCGTGCCGCAAACCGGTAGCCCGGTTCTCTACTGTTGAGTTCTTGACGCAGCAGGGCAATCATCCCTGATGCCTCCACCAGGGCCTTTGGCGACAACTGAAGGTGATTCATAAATCGTGTCTTGCTGCGCATTCGCGGTTCGAGTTGAAATAGAGCGTGGTATCCCGGTACATCACTGAGTTCTTCCAGGGGCAGGCGCAGACGACGGGGGTCGAAAAGAATGTTGGCCAGGGACATGCGTTCTGTCTGCTCATAGCCGTGGATCATTTCGTTGCGTATCAGGAACACGTTTCCGGCATGAATATCATAGCCGCGTCCGGACGTCACATGCCGTCCATGCCCACGCAGAATCACCACAAGTTCATGAAAACAGTGCGAATGCAACTCCATTTCGCCATGATGCTCATCAATCCAACATGACAATGGAAAATCTCCAATCGGAAAATATTCGGATGCTCTTATCTGTTTCATATCTCGTGATATTGGCATGTGTCTTCAAATGGACTCTCATCTCTACCGCAAGCGGGCAATGCCGGGTATCTTGCACATTCTCCCCCGTCCGTCAACAGGATAATGACCGGACTATTTCGGACATTTCAACCTGATCGTAAGGATCATCGGAAGCGGACGGATTCTCGGAATGAAGCCATATTGACGGTCAGATGGGCAGTTGACCAGCTCCAATTTCCCGTCCGTTCCCTCAAGCGCCATTATGCTGCTTCCGCCGCCGTCCATGTTCGTTGCGTGCCAACAGCCAAGTTCTTTCATAAGGCCGGCCAGTTCATGCAACGTCATCCCCTCGCTGAACCCGGACTGCCGCCCATCAACGACGACCAGCCACATGATCTTTCCGCGCGAATCAACACCGATGGCGGTCCTCGGATGATGCGGGCCGCCAGGTTGGGCGATCACATCGCCGTTTTCGAGGATCATCTGGAATCCCCCCACTCCATCTGCAATTTCCGTTCCTGCGGGGCAGTCGCCCATGGACAGGCGACCCCGCCGGTCAAACCATGCCGACCTCTTTCCCGCCAGCGCTGGGCTGCGAACCAGTCCTCTGGAAACGGCCAGGCCATGGATAACGACAGGTTGACCATCCCGCCATCCCTGCCCTGATTCCCTGTTCTCCCCCGGAGGCGTGCCCCACGGATTGGTATTAATGAAAGCGATTACCGATTCGTCGCAGGCTAGATTAAACGGGTCAGTGAGGGCCGCTATCGCGGGGCCATCCCCGTCCGGGTCATCAGCTATGACGACCCAAGGCTCAATTTCCCTGTTCGCAAGGTTGACACGCAGCACATGCACGCGGTTCGGGATCGGATCCGTGAGCTCGCGGAACTGATATTCCAAACCAAGCTCATCAAAATGGGTCCCGTTTCCAGTGGAAACGCATCCTGTTGTGAACGACAGGAGATAAAGAGCGCAAACGAACGCGGCTGTATAACCGCTGACTATGCATCTTTCAAGCATAGCAAAATGCCAAGTTCTTTAATTATCCATCATGCGGCGAAGCCCCGCCATGACGCTCTTGTGATCCACAACCGGAAAAGCGGAGTTAATCGCGCATCATCGCTACATCCGCCACCGCCTTGCGAAGATTGAGCAGAATCATTTCTTCATCATCGGAATCAGATGCGGGCACCGGCAACCTGCAAACTTCGCCAACAGGGAGTCCGAGAATGCCAAGGTATTGTTTGGCCGAGGCCGGGTAGCGATGCCGAATCGTCATATCCGCCAATGTCAGGAACTGCTGCAAACGGTCAGCCTCAAGAGGGTTGTCCGCAAAATCCGCGCAGAGGCGGACGAAAAGTTCTGGATAGAAATTTGCGGCAATGCCGCTGTAGCCTTGTCCACCGGCACGCAACGACTCGAGCAGCGTCGGTTCGTGAGCATTGAACCACCGCAGGGTTGTGCCCCGAATTGCATCTAGTTTAGCACTGATTGACGCCAGCCGGCAGCAGGTGTCCTTAAGAAACAGAAACCGGCCGCTTCGCGCCGCCCATCCCAGCATTTGTGGACTTAACAGGCGGTGATACGGCAGGGGACATTCATATAAGCCCAGGGGGATATCGGAGCAGGCATTGCAAACAGCCTCTGTATTGTTTTGCCACTTGGAATCCGGTTCATCTTCCGCCGCAAGTTGATTTACGGTCAACACCACAGCTGACACGCCGACCCCGGCGATGCGTTTCGCAGATTCTGCCTGGCTCTCACATGAATCACCGAACGCGCCTGCCGCTATCACGGGCACCCGGCCCTCAGCCCGTCGCACCACGTGTTCTGCCAATTTGATCCGCTCGTCCGGCGTCAACTCATACATTTCACTCGAGAGACACACGGCAAACAAGCCGGCCACACCGGCCTGGATATACCACTCAACAACAGCGTCCAATCCATACCAATCGATTGCGGCTGTGCCTGTGAACGGAGTTATCATCACCGGCCACACGCCTTCGGGAACACTATCACCCTTTAATTCTGGAGAGTCTTTCATCTGATCCCTTTCCTTTCAGTAGAAGTTTGTTTGTCCAAGGCGTGTAGCTATAATGACTCAGTTCAGTAGACCAGTGATCGAAATTGTCTGATACGGTGACAAGTTATGAGGTTGCCGTCATGCGGCGACCTGTTCCGCCCGTCGCCCGACCGGCTCAATACAACCAGATCATTGCCGTCAAAGGCCATCGAGGCGTAGTGCCGCGAGGCTTTCTCCACCGGACCGACGGCCACCAGGCCGGCAAAGCACCAGTCCACCATGTTTTTCGAGAAATGCAACTGAAGACGCCGCCTTTCGTTATCGGGCAGACCGAAGCGGTCCTCCGGCATTCGATCGGGCCGGATCATGCTGTCGGTCGCCTGAGTTGAAAGCAGCCAGAATAATTGAGTGACATCATCGAACAGCACATGAAACTTCATCTGGCCGCCGGGACAGGGGACATAGAGCATGGTCTTGCCGGACGGAGCATGTTCCAGCATAGTCGTCATCGCGCCCGTGCCGGGCGTTTCACCCTGCTCGACCACCTTGGCGATGCAGGCATAGCCCGTTCTTCCTGTGTGAGCGCGCATCCAGAGATGGAAGGTCTTGCCGGACGGATCGTGCCACAGATGATCTGAATCGGTGAACTGCACGACATTGGTCTCCAGCCAGCCCATTGGGTTACAAGGGCGAGTGGGCGTCACCATAACGCCACAAATCGGGTCGGCGGCATAGAAGGGCACCCCGAACCAGTCCGGCCGGGTTTCGGTCATCACGTCGCGGAACGTCAGCTCCGAGGCAAACGTCCAGTTTTCGCGTTTCGTCAGGTCGTCGCCGAGCCGCCCGCGCATCAGGACCGGCGCCATCTCACCCACATACCAGCCCTTGATTTCGGAGCGGGTGCGACGTTCCATCACCAGGTAGACGCATTCGTTGGCATAGTGGACGTTGCACGGCGCCTGGTGCCAGAACTGGTTTTCGGTGAGCTTAACCGGTGTCTCCCAGGTTTCGCCCGCGTCATCAGAACGTATGATCATCAGGTCAGCGGCCCGGCCAAGGACATATACTGATTCTCCTGCCGCGAACGGGCGGGCGTGCATGAATGGAAAATTAGCGCGGTGCGTCCAAGTTACACCGCCATCATCCGAGGTGAACACCCGTCCCTGCCATGACCATCCCGCTTCGCCATGATCGTACCTGGCGCCGGGCAGACCAGCCGCGCCGGGGCCGCCGAGGTCGAGCGTTGCCACGAGCCGTCCATTGACAGTCCTAACAATACCGGGGCTGTAGGTAAAAATCTGCGCGGGATCGGGCGACTCGAACACCGTGACATATTCATCCGCGAGCGTGATCATAAGCTTCTCTTCTCGAATGCTGAATAATCAATTCAAAAGGTGCCAGGTTTTAGATATCGGGTGCGGCGTGTTGCGAACTATCCGTCCATCACGAAACCCGAAATCTCAAGTTTCACATCTTGCAATCCCGGCGTTTTCAAGGATAACCTTCGCTTCGCTCGGTTGCCTTTCGGAGAAGAAAGTTTGCC
>CAYWJE010000104.1:0-11239 GCA_964458525.1 uncultured Verrucomicrobiota bacterium | reverse complement strand
CTTCACTAACGCGGCTTTACACCAAAACGAATTTCAAATACATTTGGCTAGTCCTCATCATGGGCGAAAGTGAATATATGGTGTGCTACCCTGCCGGCTCGGATGATGCCATGTTCGGGATGAAATAACGTTCAAAAAGATCGCGGCGGAATAGCTTCAGACAGTGGTGCGAAAGGTGGCGCGCACGCCGTTTTCGTTCTCAATGATCGCGACTGGTTGTCAACGATGTCCTTGTCGGCGGCAATCTACTCCGCCGGCCCGCGGTCCTCGATGCGGAACAATTCCATCTGACCCGGCGCGAGCCAGCGGGCGAGCTTGATATAATCCGCTCCGTATTCCGCCCCCTGGCCTACGCTGTCCACCAGCGGACGCTCCGCGGCCTGCCATCCCACACGATGAAGGTTTGGCCGGTTCCCGGTGACCACTAATTCGGCTTGTGTGCTCGCGGCTTGCGAATTATTGACCACCGCCAGATACTCAGAGCCTGAGGCATGCTTGAAAAGGGAAACAATCAGAGGGGTGCCGGTCGAGGAACGCGCCTCTGTGACTCGTCCGGAGCCGTCGAACGCCGGCCAGGGTCCCCATTTTCTTCCGACGTGAGAGGAAGAAATCAATTCCGATTCAAGCAGCACCGGCGCATGGCTGTTCAGAAAAGTCCGGCACACCCGGCTGAGCCAGACATAAGTCTCCGTCCGCTCCCAATGTTCGTCAATCGGCGCAACCCGGTAGTTATCGTGCGGCTCGCGCATGTAGAAGAAGAACCAGAGAATGCCTTTGGCTCCCCCTGCCAGAGCGGTGTTGAGCTGCCAGCGCAGATCGTCCTCGGTCGGACATCTGTAGCGGAAGTGGCCCACCGAAAGCAGCGTGGTCCAGTAGTCCAGCTTGTGACGCCGGGCCGCCTGCCAGTAGGTCCACAGGTTGTCGAAATACATCTGCCATCCCCAGTAGCCCGCCGCATCGCCATCAGACTCCGGATTCATCTGCGTGTAACAATCGTAGCACAGCAGCGGCGGCCGCGCCGCCGCGATGTAATCGTCGAGATACCTGTCCCAGCTCTTGTAACCGATTCGCGAAGCAATGCCCTGGTACATTGGCAGCAGGTTCAAGAACGGCTTGAGTGATGGAGCCAGTTCTTTTTGGAGGGACTGGGCTTTGCAGGCATTGCCGAATTCAGCGGTTCCTGGCTCGTCGCCCACATGGAAACCGAACACCGCGGAATGGCGGCCCAAATCCTTAACCGCCTTGGAAAAATCCCGGCGGAAGGAAGATTCGCCGTTTTTCGTCAAGTGCCGCCAATACCCGGCATGATGACTGAGGATCACGCGAATATCGGATTCAGCCGCGGCATCCAGAATTGCCCGCATCCGTTTGACATCCGCGGGCCTGGACCCGTAATTCGGCCCCATGGTGAGCGTCATGCCGGCCTCGGACCAGTCGCGGACGCACCGTCCGGCATCCCGGTTAACGGGATCATCAATCGAGGTGTAGTTCCAGAATCCGATGGGAAAACATGATCGTTGCTTCATGTCATCATGCCTTTCGCTTGGGTTCACCGTCTCATGAAAAATGCATTGAGTATTTTTCCATCGCATCCATAAGCGCCGCAGCGTTGGCCAGGGGAATGCCGGGATACATTCCATAGATCATCATCAAACCGCCTTCGCGACTGCCGAGTGTCTCGACTTCCTCGCGGATGAGCGACTCCACCTGAGCAGGTGTGCCGAAGCGGGTGACCTGCTGCCGGTCAATATCCAGGTCAATGCAGAGACGGCCCTTGTATTTCCGCCGGATCCATTCAATACCATTGACCAGATCCTGAAGGTTCAACACCTGGACGCCGCTTCCGACCAAGTCGTCGGCCAGATCGCGGATATCTCCGTCCGAATGCATGTGGATTATGCACCCGGCGTCCTGCGCCAGTTTCATCAGGCAGAGATAACTCGGCTGGATGTATTTCCGGAAATGATCGGGCGAAAGCATCGGGCCGACCTGCATGCCGAGGTCTTCGGGATACCCCATCCATTCCGCACCGCGTTGCAACCCGCAGCGGATCAGCGCCGTGTTGTGGGTCTCTACAATATCAAGCAGCTTGTACAGGCGCGGCTCGTCATCGGCCATATCGAAGAGCAGCGCTTCGTAACCGCGAAGATCACACAATCGCAGAAAAGTGTGGCCGTGCGGCAGACCGCCGGAAACGAGGTGTCCCGCCGCCACGGCTTCGCGCCGGTTCATCTCGGCAAGGTCCGGCTTCCGCTTCTCCTCCACGGACAAGTCCGGCAGCGGCGGCGGCGAATAGTCATCCAGCGCCTTCCAATCTGCAAGCGGGTGCGATATTGCAACGGGGGCAATCCCCTCCTCCGGACTGGCCATGGTCACACCCCATGCATCGCGATGGGGTTCCTGCGTTATCGATTTTGGTTCCGCGGCAGGAGCGCTATTCCGGCAGAACCCGGGGAAGAGGTACGGATGCGCCTCGCGCAGATCATCGAGCGCGGCAGCAGGGTAATGGAAGCGGCACGCGCCATTTATCCAGAACCCCATGGGGATTCGCTCCGGGCGCTCGAAACGCGCCGCACGAAGAGTATTTTCACGACGATTCATGACAGGACAAAGCCCACATTTGAACACAGGATCGTTGGCTGGCAGAATATTCGAAACCCTTGAAAAGTCAAGTCACCTTGGCAGGAAATCTTGAAAAAGTTTTTTTTCATATCCGGTTAAGCTAAGATACTCGCCGCCGCGAAGCGAGCCGGAGTCCACCTGTACTTTAAAACACCGGATGTTCTCTACGCCGGGCGAGGATGGCTGGGAGTGCATGCATCCGAGGCGGGTGAAAAAATTGTCCGCCTGCCCTTTGTCGCAAAAGTGACCGATGCAATCCATGACCGCATCCTGTCTCCCGCCGCTAGCGAGTTCCGGCTCCGACAGGAGCGTTATGAGACCGCGCTCATGAGGGTCGAGCCGGTTTCACTTTGTTCCCATGAAGGGTAGGAGCGCCGAACACGGCACAGTGCCCGCGATCACAAGTTTCGTTTCCAGTTCGCCCGCAGGTAATTCATGTAGCGGTCGCACATTTCGTCGGAAACATTCGCGGGGATATGATTCCCGACGGCCCACATCAACCCGGGGCAATCGTTCGCCCTGGCAAAAGTGCCGTCTATTTCCGCCTTGACGGCATCCCATGATTTAAAGGCCATCGTGCGGCAGTCCACCTTGCTTCCAACCAGGCAATGGGTTCGTCCAAAGTTGTCCGCCACCCAGTCGAAATCGTTGCTGGGCTCGAAGATGAAGCCGTCCGCGCCGGCCTCGGCGACATCGCGCATGAACATCGTGAAGGTGCCGTCCGAGCAGAAGAGAACCTTCTTCCCGGCCTTGTGCAAGGGCTCCCACATGCGTTTATAGAGGGGAAAGATCACGCCGCGGTAGAAGGCGGGATCCATGAATGGGCCGTTGGTCCAGACCATGTCGTCGTGCTGAATATAAGCCTCGATCGAGGTCTCAGCCCATGCCTCCGCATGGCGTATGCT
Source organism: uncultured Verrucomicrobiota bacterium (assembly GCA_964458525.1). Taxonomy (GTDB): domain Bacteria; phylum Verrucomicrobiota; class Kiritimatiellia; order JAAZAB01; family JAAZAB01; genus CAYWJE01. The sequence continues at coordinate 7,712 of CAYWJE010000104.1, read as the reverse complement.
GTATTCACCGAGCCGCTCCAGGACCTTGGCGAACCGCTCCTGGTCGGCGGCCGCCATGAGCAGCATGTCCCATCCAAAAATCTCGATGGCCGCCGAGACCAATGTTACATAGCGGCCGCCGGTGATAACCTGCTCCGGACATCGCGCCTGGGTTTTTTGATACCAGTCATCAAAGTAACCGACAAGTTCAGCATGGCCGGGAATGCCGTACTCCTTGAAAGGATCGAACTCATAAACCTCCTCGACATCCGTGAACGGACATGTAGCAGGCTGCCGCTGATCGCTTCCATCGCTGGCGTAGACGGCGTGGCCCATGTCGGTCACGCGTCCGTGCTCACCCCAGTTCAAGGGGCCGTTGTTTATGCACCAGTGCATGTCGAAGTCCCACGCCTCCTCGATGGGTTTGCCGAGTTTTGCGAGGTATTCCTTGTGGTAGCCCATTGAGTATTCCGTATGCGCCAGGCGCGGGGCCGGGCGCAGGTAAATCGTGTCAATTCCTATCTTTCGGCTCATTCTGGTCATTCCTTTTAATCAGTTGAGCAATCACGGTCACGGCATCCGGTATTTCAAACAGCGATGCCTGTCATGCTTGCACATCCTCGGCCCGCTCGCGCGGCGGCAGGCACGGCCGCAGGGGAGTCCGCTGGAGCCCGATAATCTCGCTCGGAATCGGTTCGAAACCAAGTCTCAGGGCGGGCGAGTCCTTGCGCAGGCGAAAGTCCATCCGCGCCTCGTCAACAAATCCCGGGTCCTCGCCTGTCAGATTGTCTTCCATGCGCAGCCCCGGCTCGGCGCCTGCCTCTATGTTGTTGCCGCCGCAATTATGAAATATGTTTCGCGCAATGATATTGCCTTTTGGAACTGCCGGCTCGTCATCGAGAATGCCGACCAGTTCAGGATAACGCGACGCCCAGGGTTCCTCGCGATAAGGCATGGATTTCAGCCCGGCAATGACGTCCAGCATCGAGAAAGCTGCCCAGCCCAACGCGCGGGCATCGAGATGAATGGCGGTGGGACAATCCACGAAGATATTGTTCGTGGCGATGATGTCGCGCCCGCCACCCAACAGGAAGCCCCGCGCGACGCGATAGAGAATGTTGCCGTGAATCTCGGTTCCGGAGAACATGTCATCGAGATAAATGCCGCTACAACCCTTGCCGCGAAAACCGGAAATATGATGAAGGAAATTGTATCGGATGCGATGCCCGCGCATGCTCCAGTCTTCAGGATGCGCGCCGGGGGTATAGATGGCGCCGGCGTCGTTTGCGCCCGTGACGGCCTCATAGATTTCGTTAAACTCGACCGTCTGGTCGTTTCCGGTGAAACCAATGGCCGTGTGCGGGATATCATGAATGCGGTTGTGCGCGGCGCGATTGCCGCATCCCTTGAGTTGAATCCCGACCTTATAGAGCGGATTCCACCGGGCAATGTGGTGAATGTGGTTGTTCACGGCTTCGTGCCCGCCGGGCGTCAGCGTTAGCCGATCCCCGCCGGTCAACATGATGCCGCCATCGCCTGTTCGATAGATGTCGCAATCGCCGATCGAGTGCCGCTGCCCTCCGTTGACCTCCACGGCATTGCCGCCTATATTCCGGAGAGTGCAACCGGCTATCCGCACGCCTTCCCCGCCCGTCACACGAATGGCCGCCCCGCGCACCGCCTCGATAACGAAGCCCCGCAGGGATACATGGCTTGCGTTTTCAAACACCACCGGGTCGCGCAGCACCGAGACGCAGACATCGTCCGGGCCAATGTTCTCAGGGGGCCAGAAGTAGAGGATGCTTGATTTGCGATCCAGGTACCATTCGCCCGGCTGGTCCAATTCGCACAGAAGATTGAGGCCGTAGAACCACTGACCCGCGCGATAGCCGTAGCGGTGCGGATGAGTTTCGTCCAGCATGATCTCGCCGCTCCCGGCATCAATTCGCTTCACCGCAATGCGTTGATCCGCCCAGTCCCAGAACCAATAGCCGTGGAGCATGGGGTTCGCTTCACCGGACCAGCGCCGGAGACGCTCTTCGGACAGCTCTTCCGCGCGGAAACGCCCCGCCTTGCTGCCTGAAATTCCGAAAATGCCGTGGCCATCCTCCACCGACAACGATGAGAGATGGACAAACCCGTCGTTGGGATAGCGCGCCAGCGTCATCGGGCGGCCGCGAAAGAACACTTCGAGCCCCGGATCCGAGTTGGCCCAGTTGCTCGCAGACTCCATGGCGCCCATGTCGGACACGCCATGAGCCTTCAAATCGGCCTGCAAAACCCGCGTGCGCGCTTCCGGCGCCAACCGCGCAAGGATCGCCGCGTCCTCCACCGGACGCCAATCCGCGATCCTCACGCCGCCTGAAAGCCGCACGGTCTCGCCGTCCTTTGCCCGATAGACGACCGGCGAAGCGGCGCTTCCGCTGTCCTCATTGCCGAACACAAGCGGTTCCAGGAGGAAGTAGTCGCCGCCGCCCACAATCACCTCAACACCGCCCTCAGACAGTCCCGATGTCTTGCGGGCGCGGACAGCCTTCATTGCGCGGGCAATGGATGCGAAAGGCCCGTCGGTTCCCTCGGCGTTTGGAGCGGACAGCGCGCCACTCCAGTGATCATTTCCGTTTCCAGCAACATGGAACTTTTGCATATTCATGATTGTTCCGTCTGAAGATCAGAAAAAATCAATTCTCAAGAGCTCATGGCGGCATACGGCGGACGAATTGAAAACCTATGCCATGCCGCGGCGATTAATGCAAGCCCGAAGATGCCCGATGATTTTTTTCTGGTTTTATTTTTTCGTTCCCGCTAATATCGCGCCATGAAAATTCTCGTAACAGGCGGAGCCGGTTACATCGGAAGCGTGACCGTGAAGTTACTGCTCGACGAGGGACACGAAACAACGGTGTTCGACAACCTCGAACGCGGTCACAACTCGGCGTTGGATCCGCGCGCGCGTTTCATCCGCGGCGATTTGCGGGAGCGCGAGGGGATCGCGAAGGCAATGCTCGAGGTAAAGCCGGATGCCGTAGTGCATTTCGCCGCCTACGCGCTCGTGGGGGAATCCATGGCGCATCCCGAGTGGTATTTCGGCAACAACGGCGGCGGCGGCATAAACCTGGCAGAAGCCATGATCAAGGCGCAGGTGAGCCGAATCGTGTTCTCGTCCACCTGCGCGACTTATGGCCAGCCCGACTCCGAGCGGATAAGCGAAGATACCCCGCAGCGGCCCACCAACCCCTACGGCGAGTCGAAGCTGATGTTCGAGAAGATCCTGGGCTGGTATAACCGTATTTACGGCATGGAGCCCGTGTTCCTGCGCTACTTCAACGCCGCGGGGGCGACGGAAGAGCACGGCGAAGATCATGACCCTGAGACACACCTGATCCCGAACGTTCTGAAGGTGGCGCTCGGCAAGGCCGGCGAGGTGAAAATTTTCGGCGATGATTACGAGACGCCCGACGGCACCTGCGTTCGCGATTACATCCATGTGCGGGACCTGGCGAGAGCGCACGTCATGGCGCTCGGAAAGCCAGGGACGTTTGCCGTCAACCTGGGGACTGGCCAGGGCTGCTCGGTTCGGCAGGTGATTGATACGGCTAGGGCCGTCAGCGGCCGACCTATCCCCGTGCTCAAGTGTCCGCGCCGGCCCGGCGACCCCGCGAATCTGGTAGCCGACTGCTCCAGGGCCACCGAGCTGCTCGGGTGGAAGCCTGAGCGGAGCAGTCTGGAGGAGATCGTGCGAAGCGCATGGAATTGGCACCGCGCGCACCCCGACGGGTATGGAAAGGTCTGATACTTTCACCAAATGCGCTGGATTCTGAACAAGATAATAGGAACGAAGTACCAACGCGATATCAAGCGGATCAAGCCGCTGGTCGCCGCGATCAATGCGCAGGACGAGGCGTACCGCTCGCTCTCCGAAAGCGCGCTCCGCGCCAAGACGGACGAGTTCAGAGAGCGGATAGCCGGCGGCGCGAAGCTCGACGATATAATGGTCGAGGCGTTCGCTGCGGCGAAGAACGCCTGCCAGCGCCTGGTTGGCACGAAGTTCAACGTGTGCGAGCACGAGGTGGTGTGGGACATGGTCCCGTTCGACGTCCAGCTCATCGGCGCGATCGCGCTGCACCACGGCAAAATCGCCGAAATGGCGACGGGCGAAGGCAAGACCCTTGTGGCTACCATGCCGCTCTACCTGAACTCGCTGGCCGGCGGGAACGTGCACCTGATCACCGTTAACGACTACCTCGCGCGGCGCGATTCTCATTGGATGGGGCTCCTTTACGAATTCCTCGGAGTCTCGGTGGGCTGCATCCAGAACCAGATGAGCCCGGAGGAGAGACGCGTCGAGTACTCCAAGAACATAACCTACGGAACAAACAGCGAGTTCGGGTTCGATTACCTCCGCGACAACGGCATGGCGCACGTTCCCGGGCAGATAGTGCAAAACGGCCACTTCTACGCCATAGTTGACGAGGTGGACAGCATTCTCATAGACGAGGCCAGAACGCCCCTCATCATTTCCGGACCGGCAGCCACGTCCAGCCACCAGTACGTCGAGCTCGCGCCCATGGTCGCGAGGCTCGTTCGAAAACAGACGGAGCTCTGTAACTCACTGATCGCGGAGGCCAAGGCTTTCATCGAGAAGGGCGAAGACGAGGAGGCGAAGCTCCGTCTCTACCAGGTGCGGCACGGCATGCCGAAGAACAAACAGCTCCTCCACATGATCGAGGATTCGGCGGCCAGAAAGATGATGGAAAGCATCGAGAGCGCGCTGATGACCGATATGCACAAGGAGCAGGCGCGGGCGCTGCGCGAGGAGCTGTTCTTCAACATTGACGAGCGCGGACGCGATGCCACGCTCACCGACAAGGGCTGCACGGCCATGAGCCCCACGGACCCCGACGCCTACGTCATGCCCGACCTTATCGCACAGCTCGCCGATCTGGATGCCGAGCAGGACCTCTCGCCGCAGGAAAAGCTGGAGCGCCGCCAGCAGATACAATCGTCCTTCTCGGAAAAGAGCGAGCGCATCCACAACGTTGACCAGCTCATACGCGCCTACTGCCTGTACGAGAAGGACGTCGAGTACGTGGTGCAGGAAAACCGGGTGTTGATCGTTGACGAGTTCACGGGCCGCATCCTGCCGGGCCGCAGGTGGAGCGACGGCCTGCACCAGGCCATAGAGGCGAAAGAAGGCGTCCAGATCGAGCGCGAGACCCAGACTCTCGCGACCATCACGATTCAGAACTACTTCAGGATGTACGACAAACTGGCCGGCATGACCGGCACGGCCGAGACCGAGGCCAACGAATTCAGGGACATCTATAAGCTGGACGTTCTGGCCATACCAACAAACCGCCCGGTCCGCAGGGTTGACAGCAACGACGTCATCTACCGGACACGCAGGGAGAAATACGGGGCCATAATTGACGAGGTGAAGGAGCGACACGAAAGGGGACAGCCCGTCCTGCTGGGCACGATTTCGGTGGACACTTCCGAGCTGCTCAGCCGCATGCTGAAGCGTGAGGGCATTCCGCACAGCGTGCTGAACGCCAAAAACCACGAGCGTGAAGCGGATATCGTGATGCGCGCCGGACAGGCCGGCGCGGTGACAATCGCCACCAATATGGCAGGCCGCGGCACCGACATCAAGATGGGCGAAGGCGTGGTGCAGATTGCCAGGGAGATCATCACCTCGGACCGCGGCCTGGACCAGTCCGTGGGAGGCAAAACCCTTAGAAAGCTTCTCATGGAAGAGCCATGCGGCCTGCATGTGATAGGTTCGGAGCGGCACGAATCCAGACGCATTGATCGTCAGCTCAGAGGCCGCTGCGCGCGGCAGGGCGATCCGGGCTCGTCACAATTCTATGTTTCACTCGAGGATGACCTCATGCGGCTGTTCGGGTCGGACCGCATTTCCAACATCATGGCGCGCATGGGCATGGAAGAGGGCCAGGAGCTCGCCCACCCGTGGCTCAATCGCTCCATAGAGACCGCACAACGGCGCGTGGAACAGCACAACTACTCCATCCGCAGGAGAACGCTCGAGTATGACGACGTCATGAACAAGCAGCGGACGGTCATGTACGATTTCCGCGGTTCGATCGTTAAGGCGGTGAATGTGCGCGAGACGATCTACGACATCGTCGCCGACGTGATTGAATCGCGCGCTCACGAGATCCTCGGCAAGGGCGGCGCGGAGGCCGGCAATGAATTTATAGAATGGGTGAACATCACTTTTCCCATCGGGCTCCGGCCCGACGATCTGGACGGCGACACGCCGGACGCCGAGAAGGCGGCCTCTGTTGTTTTTGAAAAGGTGAAACAGGCCTATGAGATGAAAATTGAGGTGGAGGACGCGCACGCCCTGCCAGCCCTCGAACGCTACATCCTCCTGCACGCCATCGACTCGCTGTGGCAGGAATACCTCTGGAACATTGACCAGCTCAGAGAGGGCGTGGGCCTGCGCGCATACGGGCACCAGGACCCGCTCGTCGAGTACAAGAAGGAAGCCTACACCATGTTCGCGACCCTCATGGACTCAATCAAGCTCGAAGTAGTCCAGAGAATTTTCAGGTCCACCACCTCGCTCGCCGCTTACGAGCGTCTGGTGACTTCCATGCCGCGCAAGCTGGTTCACCGCGAAGTCTCTGCGCTTGGCGACACTGCACGACGGGGCGGACCCGCGGCGGCCGGACGAGCGTCGGCGGCAGAAACACGGCACAGAAACGAGCCTAAGGTGGGTCGCAATGATCCGTGCCCGTGCGGAAGCGGCAAGAAATTCAAGAAGTGCTGCGGGGCATGAGTTTCAACACGGACAATTCGTCCTCGCATTCCGGCTCCGCGCCAGCCACAATCCTGCTCCGGTTCGGGGCCGCGCTCCTTTCCGGCATCATGCTTTTTGCCGCATTTCCGCCCCTGGAAATCGCGCCGCTCGGCTGGGCCGCGCTCGTGCCGATCCTGCTTGTCTGCGCGGCCGCCAGGCCGGGCGAGGCGTCTAAATGGGGATTTTTTTCGGGGTGCGTCTTCTGGCTCCTGTCCATCTCGTGGTTGACACACGTCACGATTTCCGGATGGATCGTTCTTTCCCTTTACTGCGCGTTATACGCAGCCTGCTTTTCTTTCGCTGCCTCCTGGTGGATTCAGCGCCGCGGCGTGAAGAGCAGCTTCGGCAATCCCGCCGTGCTGTTCGTTGTTCCGGCGCTGTGGACCGGCCTGGAGTTTGCCAGGTCCGTCATCGGCAGCGGTTTTCCGTGGAACCAGCTCGGCGTGAGCCAGTATAACAACCTGGCGCTTATCCAGTGCGCCGAATGGGGCGGCGTATACCTGGTTTCCTTTAACGTGACGCTGGTGAACACGGCAATCACCCTGACGATTCTCCAGTACTGGCGCGCAAGGAAGACGCCGCAGCGCAGGCCGCACCCCGAGCTGATCCTCAGCATGGCCGTCCTCGCGCTGAGCTTCTGGCACGGCAACGGGGCACTGCGCCTCTTCCAGAGCCGCTCCGGCACCATCGCGGTGGCCGCGATCCAGCCCAACGTGAGGCAGATGGACAAGTGGTCGCCCGCGATGATCGAGCATATCTTCGGACGAATAAGGTCCGCCACGGTTAAGGCAATAACCGAATCCCGGCCCGACCTTGTGGTATGGCCCGAGACCGTCGTCCCGGATTTCGTGCGGCACAAGGGTCAGGCGCGGGACCTGGTTGACGAAATGCTTGCCGGCGCCACACC
>CAYWJE010000103.1:0-11260 GCA_964458525.1 uncultured Verrucomicrobiota bacterium | reverse complement strand
ACATTGCCACCCTGTTCGTGTCGGTGAGGCCCGCCTGCGGAAGAATGGGGACATGACAGGCAATGATCATGAGCTGATCCGCGTCCTGACCCATCTGGAGTTCATTCGTGAGCCAGGTGTAGCGCGCCGAGTCGATCGAACCGGAGGCATAATACATAGGTCCGGCGGCCGGGTTGTTCGACTTGGCGTTGTTGTTGAGTACAATCACCTTGATCGGCATATTCGTCTTAGGTTCGAACGTGTAGCAGGCGAAATCGGCGTCTAGGTTGGTCTGCGCGAATCCATGCCCTGCCGGGAGCGTGGTGGTGTTGAAAAACTCGGACATCCAGTTCCGGCTTGGAGAATTGGTCGTCGCCAACGCGTGGCGGTTTGTGTCGGCAAAAACGGTCGGGCGTACCGCGAAGGCATTCATCAACCCGAAGCCGATGACATTGCCATAGGGGGTGGTTCCGTCCACAACGCCCATATACGCTTCGCTCTTGTTGATATTGTCCGGGTCCCAGTTGTTCGTACCGAGGCAGAGGATGTTGCTGCCGACGAGGGCTTGGATGAGCTTGTCGTTCATGTAATAGACCCCCGACCAGAACTGGTCATGGTTGCCGATGACCTGGTACCAAGGGATGGATGGATCGAGCCCTTCGGCCTGATAGGGCATCTGATAATCCATGGTGTCGGCGCCAAGGTGATCGCCGGAACTGGGCGTGATCAGCCGGCCGTCGATGACATCGATATACCACCGCAGCTCGTTATACTGGTTGTTGTTGATCGCATCCCCGAGGAACAGGCCGCAATCGAACGCCGCCTGGACATGCAGGGCGTTGACGGCCCTGATGGCGGCGTCGAGGACATGCGTCGTCGAAAGAATCACCGGCGAATAAGCGGAGGACATCCCGTAGGTGCCGAACGGGGCCGTCCACCCGTAATAGATCCCCTGTGCCGGGGATTCCTTGTCGGTGATGTGGATATCGCTTATGGTGAAGAACGATAAGAGCTGCGCCATGTTACGGGATCCCGTGTAACCGTCCGGCATCAGGTCGAACTTCCGTCCCTCGTTCGTGCCGCCCCCCACCTCCCACGCGCTGTAGCCGTAAACTTCGTACATGGGAACGTTTGACGGGGCAATCTCCGGCGTGCCATCAGGGATGGCTACAGGCAGGATTGTCTGTTGACGTGTCGTGGGAACGGCTCCGATTCCGGAAGCCGGAAGCAACAGCAGAAACGACATGCCCACTGTTTCGATTATCGCCAGTTTCATATACTCATGCCATATGCACAACTTCTTCATACCAAACTCAAATTTGTTCTGAATCTAAATCGTGACCGCTGGAATCCTCACGGCGCGCCTCCCTTCGCCGGACATCTTCAAAGCGTCGAGCATCTGCATTAACATTACGGCCTGCCAGGGCCTGTGTGACGGCCTTTTTCACCGCATTGCCTTCGGATGTTGCCGCATCCTCCTCGACATCTGGAAGATCAGGCAGCCGGGAGGCGGCAATCATCTCCACGGCGGGCAGCGAGAAAACAGCCCTGATTTCTTCAATCTTATGCTTGTTGCGGCTGGCAATCAAGAGTTTCATATTCAGGTCAATACGCGGCTCCGACGGGTGTCATGTCCGACCCGCCCCACGAAGATCCCCATGTAAGGACATCGCCCGCAAGCGACCCTATGTACCAACTCCCTGTGCTTGCGTTGAACACGGCCAAGTCTCTGTACCCATCCCCATCGTAATCGCCCGACACAGGCACCGCCCCGGCCCAGCCCCACGGGACCGCCCATGCAATGAGCGAAGAACCGGAAACTGAACGAATATACCACTCTCCCGTGGCGCTGTTGAAGACAGCAAGGTCGTCCACACCATCACCGTCATAATCGCCCGGCACGGGCACCGCTCCGGCCCAGCCCCATGAAACCGCCCATGCAATGAGGGAGGATCCGGAAACTGAACGAATATACCACTCTCCCGTGGCGCTGTTGAATACCGCGAGATCGTCAACACCGTCACCGTCGTAATCCCCCGGCACGGACAGGGCGCCCGCCCAGCCCCACGGAACCTGCATTGCTATCGGGGTGCCTTCGGCTGAAAGAATATACCAATAGGCGGAATCTTCATCGAACACGGCGAGGTCGCTTGCGCCGTCCCCGTCATAGTCGCCCGGCACGGGCACCGTGCCCGCCCAGCCCCATTGAGCACCCCACACAATGACGGATGAACCGGAAGCTGACCGGATATACCATTCTCCCGTGGCGCTGTTGAATACCGCGAGATCGTCCACACCGTCCGCATCATAATCGCCCGGAACCGTTAGCGCTCCGGCCCAGCCCCACTGCTGTGCCCAAACCGATGTCTGGCCGGTCTGGAGACCGTACGCATACCAGTTGGCGGCGGTGTTATCGAACACGGCCAACTCGCTGACCCCGTCGCCGTCGTAGTCATTTCCGCCATGGCTTAGCGGGGATCCGTAGTTAGCTATTTTCGCCTGCATGGCCGGAGTGAGCTGCTTGACAAGCTCCGCGTTATAAGTATGCGACGATGTATCGTCGAGGGCTTGTCGTCCGAACACCCGCTCGACGGCAACGCCATAGCCGAGTGACTTCCATGCGGGTGTGTTTGTCTCGACCTCAGGATCAACACAAGTTGTCAGGATGGAGATGCTGTTGTCGCTGTTGCGGCGGATATCCCACGTGCGGAACTGTTGGGAGAAGTCCCGCAGCGACGGGGTCTCGACCTCCCAGAAACCGCATTCCGGGCGGGCAGGGTCCGGCGATGGAAACGGCGTAACCACGCTCAGGTGGCGATGCCCCGCCATAACCATGAGGAGATTCGGATAGTTGTGAAGCGTGGCGACCAGGTTCGATTCGGACGCAGTATCGTAGAACATTGCCACCCTGTTCGTGTCGGTGAGGCCCGCCTGCGGAAGAATGGGGACATGGCAGGCAATGATCATGAGCTGATCCGCGTCCTGTCCCATCTGGAGTTCATTCGTGAGCCAGGTGTAGCGCACCGCGTCAACCCAGCCGTCGCCATAAAACATCGCACTTTGATCGGGCTGGTCCACCTTGCAGGTGTCATCAAGCATGATCACCTTAATCGGCATGTCAGCCAGCGGCTCGAACGAATAGCAGGACGCGAGGACGCCGGTGGCGCCAAGAGTGAACCCGTGCCCCTTGGGAAGCGTTGTGGTATCAAAGAACGCGTTGATGAAGTTCGTGGGTGAATCGAGAGAAGTCGTGAGGCTGCGGCGATCCGGATCGGCGGCGACGGTCGGAGACGTATCGAAAAGATTCGTCAATCCCCATTTGATCACGCTGCCGTAGGGCGTGGCCCCGTCAACGACACCCACGTACATGCCAACACCATCGGAGCCCGGCGGAATCAGGGGGCCGTTGGTTGAAATATTGAGCACGTTGGAACCTGTCAGGGCTTGCTTGATCTTTGCGGACGGATAGCCAATGCCCATCCACATCTGATCGTGGTTGCCGATAACCGCATACCATGGAATTGATGGATCGAGCCCGTCGGCCTGATAGGGAATCTGGTAATCTATGGTGTCGGCGCCAAGATGATCACCGGAGCTGGGCACAATCCACTCGCCGTCCATAACCTGCATGAACCAGCGGAGTTCGTTGAATTGCGAAGCGTTGCACATATCTCCAATGGCTATGCCGCAAGCGAAATTAGCCTGCTGGTGCATGGCATTAATGGTCTTGACAGCGGCATTGAGACGATGGGTAGTGTCCAGGATGATCGGCGAATATGCTGATGGATTGAGGTCTCCCAGGCCGGGGTCGCCAAATTCCGCACTCCAGCCGAGGTAGGGCACCTGTGCCGGGGATTCCTTGTCTGTGATATGAATATCGCTTATGGTGAAGAACGACAAAAGCCTCGCCATGTTGCGGGATCCCGTGTAACCGTCCGGCATCAGGTCGAACTTCCGTCCCTCGTTCGTGCCGCCCCCCACCTCCCACGCGCTGTAGCCGTAGACCTCGTACAGGGGAACATTTGACGGGGCAATCTCCGGCGTGCCATCAGGAATAGCGACAGGCAGGATCGTCTGCTGCCGTGTCGTGGGAACGGCTCCGCTCCCGGAAACCGGCAGCAAGAGCAGAATTGATATTCCCATAATCCGGATCAACGATAATTCAACATATTCAAACCATGCGCACAGCGTCTTCATGCAAACCTCCGATGGATTGTGATGAGCCAAGTTCACACCTTCTCGATCGACGAATGTCACTGTACAGATTTGGCAGACCAAGTCAAGCCGAAACCGAACAAATGCCGGATGCATCAATGGTATGCACTGCCGCACAACGAGGCTCAACAGGCTGCTCCTCTCTTTCTTTATCTCCTGCCGGAAATACTGAACAATCCGTCTGCTCAGCGAACACCCCTGGAGAAGGCGACATTTGTCCTTGAGACCGCACCTGATCTGAACCTTGGAAGAGATATCGTTGCGAGGTCCTTGTGGGATTGCATGAATGGCGACATGGATGACACCGATCATTCAGAGTTTGCCGAATCTTGCGAAATCTATGCGCGCAGGTGAAGATGATCTTGCGGAACATATCTGTTCTGAGATGATTTCATGGACAGATCGAGAAATCGGCAAATACCAGTCTGACTTCGTTCCTCACGCCTATTACATGCTTGTGATGATAGCACATCGCAGTGGGGACATCCCGCAAGCCTTCAGATTCGCTCAACAGGGCATCAACGCGCTGAAAGAAAACGAGGGTATGTTCTGGGTTGAAATCAGGAGCGGATCGGGAGCCGGCTCAAATGCAAGCGTTACACAAATGCTGAGAAATTTTGTCGCCATGTCTCGCTCAACACCAAACCTCCCTTACGAAGACCCGTTCACGGCATTCGATTACCGGCAACGAAAGCATGATCAAACGCCCTCGCGCCCGGAGGATGATCTGTCAGGCCAGCCGCGCGGGAATTGCCCGCGTCAGGGGCATCCATGGCAGATACCTGGCTTCGAGACATCTCTTATCTGCTTGAAATCCGGCTCGTTCATAATGGGTGATAGTAAATGGGATCAAAGCAAGTCATTGACCAAGGCAACGCTTTCCCGCGGTTTCTGGATCGGCCGGCACGAGGTCCGATTGGAAGACTGGCTGCGGCTGATGGATTACAACCCAAATCGCGTTCAGAATGATCCGCAACTGCCCGTAGAGTGCGTTTCATGGTTCGATGCGATGGAGTTCTGCCGCTTACTGACTGAACGGGAAAAGACAGCCGGCCGACTGCCAACTGCTTACGTTTATCGTCTGCCTACTGAAGCCGAATGGGAATATGCTGCGAAAGCCGGCTCCACGAACAGCTGGAGCACGGGTATGACGGGGGCAAATATCGGACAGTATGCATGGCTTTCCGGCAACAGCGGAGGTCGTATTCATCCCGTAGGCAAGAAACTCCCCAACGCATGGGGGCTGTTCGACATCTTCGACAACGCCGGAGAATGGTGCTTTGATCGCTACGGCTGCCTCCCGGGCGGAGAAGTCACCGATCCACGCGAGCCGTCAAGAAACGACACCACCGTGATGGAACGGGGAAGGGTGAGCCGCGGCTCGGATGCTACTTCTAATCCACGCCATCTCAATTGGCGCAGTTGTTCTGATCCGTCCTCCAGCGGAGAACGGGCGGAGAACCACGGCTTTCGCCTCGTCCTCGGGCCGGACATCGTGGGAAAATGAAATTGATGAATAACTTCGTGCAAAGAATGGCCGGAAATGCACATATAACGGTTTTCAGCATCTGCTGAAAGTGCTTCAAGAAATGAAAATAGCGCCTGCGTTGGCGCGTCTTTCACTCTAATATCCATTTCCAACATAAGCTGAAAATAGAAATAACAATGAAAGAGGCAGACATAGAGAAAAAGGCTCCCGAGGTGCTGAGAGCAATCTTTGAGGAATCCCTTTTGTTCGCTCAACACAAGTCAAAAGTTGTCAGCAGGCTGCAGGGCCCGACTTCACCGTCACCCTGAAGCTAGATAACAGCGATGTGACCATTATCCGTTGAAACCAAGAACTCCGGCCAGCCTCGTCTGGCGCGGGACGCCGTGAACCAGCTTCTACGCTTCAGCTCCGAAAGACCGGATGCATACCCGGTCTTCCAGGCCCCCTACATTTCCCCTTCCGCCGGCAAGACATGTAAGGAGGCAGGAACGTGATTCATTGACCTCGCGGGAAACTGTTATCTGGCTTTCGGTTCGGTTTTCATCAGCCGGGAAGACAGGAAGAACCCCTACTCTTCCTCCCGCAAACTTAAGTCGCTCTACCAGCCCGTTTCTTCCCGCGTCCTTCGAGTGCTCCTTTCCGATCCGGACAAAGCCTGAAAAACCCAGCCCCTGAGCGATGAAGCCGATGTCAGTTTCGGCCAAATTGCCAACGTGAAGCAGGCGTTGAAGGACAGGGAGTGGATAGAAGAGGGGCCGGATGGATTCAACCTCATCAACACTGATGAACTCCTCGCGGAAGATTGAGTATGAAATTCCACTAGCCCTGCCGGATTTCCACCGTCGCAAGCTCGTCGGGACACAGGATTTCACCTTCGAAAGAGCGGGCGACTTCGGCGACGGCGCGATCCTTCATACCCGGGCTGCTGAAGTTCGGGCTCATGTGCGTGAGAATAACGCGCTTGACACCGGCCTCCCGCGAGATCGCCGCCGCCTGCGGGGTCCCGGTTATGACATCAGCAAGAGCCGGATCGGTTGGCGGGTTGGCGAAATAGGTGCATGCCATGACAAGCGTTCCGGCGCCGCGCGCAAGCTCGCGCAACTCTTCGCAGTCGGCGCAATCCCCCGCAAAGACCACGCTGCCCTCTTCCGTGTCAAACCGGTATGCAAGCGAGATCATAGTGGGCTCAACGTGCTTAACGCGGGCCGCCAATGCTGTCCACTGCCCGGTCTTCGCCACGGGACCGGGCGCGACATCATGCGCGTGCACAGCGGGCGGCGGCCTCGGCAGCGAGCCGCCCCGCTGCGTATGACAAAAATGGCTGGCGGGATGTTCAATCCGCGACTTCCAGTCAATCGCGAAGACGCCACGCTCCCCGATCAGTCCTTCAACGAAAGCCTCCGTCGGCGGCGGCCCGTAGACTTCGAGCGGCGCCTCCCCGCCCCTGCACTGATCCCAGCAGGTCAGGACGAAGCACGGGAAGTCCGCATTGTGATCGTAGTGGTGGTGCGTGAAGAAGAGATGATCAACGCTCCTCGGGTCAATTCCCATGCGCGCCATTTTACAGGTCGTTGCGGGCCCGCAATCAACCATCACGCCCCTGCCGCCGATCTCAAGAATAAAAGAACTTCCATACCTGTCCGCCCTCGCGTCCGGACAGCCTGTTCCGACGATGTGCAAAAGCATTGTGTTCTCCCTTCAAACAAGCCAAGTCTCTTCTTTTTCCTTTGGAGCCAGCCGTCCCGGCCGGACAGATAAAAAGCCGTTCTCCAGTACGGCGGAGACCGCCGCATCCAACCGCGCGATTAAGCGGACAATGTGACAAAACATTTATGGGCTCAACTCTCGCGGCCGGCGAACGAGCCAAAATCAGCAATTTTCATATTGTTTTTGGCAAAGCCCTCGGGAGCTAATAGATACTGCTGATCGGGCTCGACCTGCGCCGTCAGCACCTTTCCTTTAGTAATTTCCACAACGGCCCCGGTGTTCACATTCGTCAGACAAGCTCTCCTGCCAAGCCAGGGATTTGCCACGGACAATTTTCCAGGAACGGTGGGCGAGATGATTGCATAGTCGCATTTATTCTCCCGCTTTTCAGCGCTCACGAGAAAGCCGCCGGGCACACGAAGCGAGAAGAAGCGTGCGGGAACATCGTCGGGTATCCCGGAGAAAAGGTGAATCACTCCGTCCAGACTCACGAGCAGCATATCGGCCAATACGCGGCACATTCCCGGTCCGTGATCAACCTGTATGATTCCGTTCTTGGCGTGGAGGAAAGCGTTTTCATGCTGCTTTGCATCCCACTGTGCACGCTTGAAGGCGGCATCGTGTTCTCCTATGCGATGAAGCTCGCAGGCGCCCTGACCGCCGCACCACGACCCGCCGCTTGCTGATTTCAAGCCGCCGTCGCGTATGAGCTGCCAGGTCTTTTTTGCGGCGAGCAGCCACTTTTCCGGACCATGGGCAAAGCTCACCAGCTCCCCCGGAAAAGCCATGCAGAGATGAAAGTTATGCCCTCCCGGCCCCAGCAGATCACGGTTCTCCCATTCCTTGAACAGGCCGTCCCCGTTTATCGGCGGTTCGGCCAGATTCTCGAGCCGGTCGCACCACGCGTCCACATCGGCGTCTTTCACATCCAGAACGGAAGCGGCCAGGATGGCATGCTTCCATCCCAGCCGGAACATGGTATTGGCGTAAAGCGAGTTATCTCCCCATGCGCCGAATCCGGGAGAGCAGGTTTCAAAATGCACGGACGGCTTTATGGTGTATCTGCCCGTGCGTTCATCTGGCAGGAGGTAATCAACAAGGAAATTGGCGCAATCCCGCAAGATGGGAAAAGCAACTTTCTCCAGAAAGTCACGATCTTGAGAGTATTCGTAATACTGCCAGAACAACTGGGCAATCCACTGGGAGCTGGCGGGATCAACCGACAGTGTCGTCCAGCCCGGACTGGTATGAGTATATCCGTCAATCGAGGCCGCGAACGGAAAGATCAGTCCGCGCATGCCGAAGTAATCCCGGACGACTTCCCGTCCATGCTCGGCGAATCCCGTGTATAGCCGTAAGTAGGGTTCCATCAGGTCCAACCTGTTGTTGGTCATCAGCCCCCAATAGACCGCCTGAATATTCACATTGGCATGATAGTCCGCATTCCACGGCGGCTGAAGCTCGCCGATCCACGCGCCCTGCAATCCCGGCGACTGTTTGCCAGGCTCAAGCATGGACCCGCACAGGTAAAGGGACCTGTAATACCACTTCTCCACACTCCGGTCGCCGACCGCGGCAAGGCCGCGCATCCAATACTTTTGCCACCAGTCGCGATGATTCTCGACAACCTGTTGCGCGGGAGCGGACGCGGCCCGGGCAAGCCGCTCACGGCAAAGGCCGGTTACGTCCCCGGCTTCACGCGAGCTCGCCACTGTTACCAGGAATCTTACAGCGCCCTTATCCGCGCAGGGCGGCCTCATCACTCCCGCGGCAAAGGAATCGGCATTGCCGAGGTCCTTTACGGCAATTGAGGTATGGTCGTCCGGCCTCACCTCCTGCACAGACTGTCCGCCGTCGTCCGCCCTTTCATAGCACCAGCCGATGTTCGCAGGGACGATTGCGCCCGCAGGAATGACGGTCACGACCAGAACCCCTGATTCGCGGGAGACAAAAGCTTCCACGCGCCATGAAGAACTTGTGATAATGAGCATTCCATCGAGCAGACTGAGGCGCGCCGAGCCGGATTGTTCGAACAACCCCTGGAGATGCACAGTGCCGCACGTGGTCAGATGCGGGAGTCCGCCGCTATATTGCGGTTGGCCGGCCGCGAACTCTTCCACCAGCCGATCATAGGCTTCCTTGTCGTTATCCAGATAGGCGCGGCGCAGTTCTGCAAAATTCCGGCCCGGCAGGAAGTCCCGCTCGCATTGGATGCGCTGCCAGACATCGGTTTTACCAAGAGTGAACGAAAGCCGGTCATCCGCGCCATGGACCACGACCCCTATGTCGCCGTTCCCAATCGGCGCGCCGAGCCGCCAATCGTCCGGCAGCCCATCGCTCCAGACCATGTCGTGCTGCCCGATCAGGCTGTCTAGGTTGATCTTGAATGGCAAACCTTCATCGTCTTGTTTCGTTGTCACGCTCATAAGGTTTTTTCTACAAACTGGGCAACCCTCTTCTTAGCCGCAGGTACCTGGCATAGGGCTCGGCGTAGGCTGCGCCGGCGGCCGAATCAGGCTCGAACACCCGCTGCCTGTGGTAAAGCGAAGCGCTGGATTCCGCCAGCGAATGAAAATCGCCATGCCCGCAAGCGGCGAGCATGGCGGCGCCGAGCACCGCCGCCTCGGTTACCGTCGGTTTTTCGATCATCATGCCGGTGACATCGGCCTTCATTTGAAGCCACATATCGTTCTTCGCCCCACCCCCGATGGAGCGTACGATTTTCGGACCCAGCCCGTGACGCCCGAGAAACTCGATGTTCTCCCGCAACGAGAAAGAGAGAGCTTCGAGAATTGCCCTGTACATGTCGCCACGAGTGTGCCGCAAGGTGAGGTTAATGAACGCACCCCGCGCATCCGGATCCGGATCGGGCGAAATCATGCCGTCAAAATGCGGAGTCATAGTCAGACCGTTGCAACCAATGTACGATTTGGCGGCATCAGCGTTGAGTTCCGCAATACTGGCACCCCGACAGATTTCGCGTATAAACCAGTCTATCACTACTCCAGCCGTCTTAGAATAGGCGAGCGCGAACTTGTACTTCCGTATCGGGAAACACCCACCGGACAGGCCAGCGGGAAGTGGGCTCGGAAGCTGCTCCGTAAGGGTTACCAGAGCGAGGCATGTGCCTGTTGTTTCCGAGAGAATGCCCGGGCGGCAATTCCCGGCACCGAGTGCCCCGGCATACTGATCGTTCGTGCCTGCGACAAAAAGCACGCCAGGGCCAAGGCCCCACTCCCCGGCCATCTCCGGCAGAACCTCTCCCGCCGGATCGCCGGGACGCAAGACCTCAGCGAGCTGTTCGGGTTTGATCCCCGTCACGGACAGGGCCGTCTCATCGTAGCCAAGAGAGCCCTCGGCGTACAGAGATGTCGAGGACGCAGTATTGGAGTCGGTCACAGCACGCCCGGTGAGCCGGTATGCTATATAGTCCGGTAGCAGAAGAAAACGCCTGGCCCTTTTCATTAAGTCAGGAAAATGATCTTTGAGCCACACTATCTTAGGGCCGCTGCACATCGGGTCGAAATGCGGCAAGGATTTCTTTGTTTCGTTCCCGACGAACGCTGCGGCGGTGTACTGTTCCTTTAAACGTTTGGACTGCTCACGGGCACGGCTGTCGTACCACACGATCGCCCTGTGAAGCGGACGGTCCTGTTCGTCAAGCGACACAAATGTCTCGCCCTGCGAGGAGATGGACATGGCGATGATGCGCGCGCCACTGTCGGCAACCGCCTGCCGCACGCTCTCACGAGCGCCGAGATAGATATCCTCAATCGGGATTTCAATACGGCCATGTTCGTCTATCACCGGATCATAAGAGCGCCGGGCGAACCCGAGCATCTTGCCGGAATGATCAAACACGCCAGCCTT
>CAYWJE010000102.1:0-11286 GCA_964458525.1 uncultured Verrucomicrobiota bacterium | reverse complement strand
CATGTTTTGTTTCTTTCATCGCACCATCCTTTCATAAGGAACGTTCGGAGAGGATGATCGAGCGCAGGCGTGCGTAGGCCTCGTCGAGCGCATCGTTCACGATAGTGTAACGGTATTCACCGCGCCGGTCCATTTCCCTCCTGGCATTGAGCAGACGCTGCCGGATAACCGCCGCGGAATCCTTGCCGCGTCCGCGCAGCCGCTGCTCCAGGACCTCGACGGAAGGGGGCATGACAAATATATCCAAATACGCCCTGCCGATATCGGAATCGGGCGCCGCTGCGGCCAGCTTTCTGACGGCCTCCGCGCCCTGTACGTCAATATCCATCAGCACGTCGCGCCCCGCGGCCAGCGCGTCTTCGACGTCGCGTCTGCGTGTTCCGTACAGGTGTCCATGGACCTCCGCGTGCTCTATGAATTCGCCCGCCTCAATGCGCCGCTTGAACTCCCGGGCATCCATGAACATGTAGCTTCTGCCGTCCAGCTCTCCCGGCCTCACAGGCCTGGTGGTGCAGGACACGGAATAGGCCATCGCTGGAAACTCCGCGAGCAGCATCTCGCAAAGGGTCGTCTTCCCGGCCCCTGATGGCGCGGAAACAACAACGCACAACGACCTGTTGTTTTCCTGGCTCATTCCACGTTCTGCACCTGTTCCCTGGCCCGTTCCAGTTCTGCCTTGAAACGGATCACATCCGCCGCGATCCGGCCATCGTTCGCCTTGGATCCAATCGTGTTGATTTCCCTGTTCATTTCCTGCACCAGAAAATCAAGCGTCCTTCCCACCGGCGCCGACGCGGCCAGCTTGCCGCGCGTCTGCCCGATGTGGCTGAGCAGGCGGGTCAGTTCTTCGGAAATATCGCAGCGATCAGCAAAGAAAGCAATCTCCTTAGCGAGTCGCGGGTCATCGTCATTGACATCCGCGCCCAGGGCGGCGATCCTCTTGCGTAACGCCTCCGCATGAATTGCCGGGACAAGCGGCGCGCGTGCCGCTATCTGTCCGGTGAGTTGCTCCAGCGCCGTCAGCCGCCGCTCGAGGTCGGCCCGCAGGGACGCGCCCTCGGCACTCCTCATCTCGACCAGGGCGGACAACGCACCTTCGAGGCACCTGAAGATGAGCCTGTTCAGATTGGGGGATGCAACGTCCGGCGATCGAGCCCGGCAAACGCCGGGCAGCGCGGCGATATCCGCCATGCCCAGGTTGATTTCCAACTTCAGCCTTCGCGACATCCGCTTGAGGCGTTCGACATAAGCCGCGGCGAGATCCTCGTCAATGATCGCGGCGAAAGCGCCTGCGCCCGCGACGCAGTCAATTCTCACCCGGCACGTCACCGACCCGCGCGCAATCCGCCTGCGGATCCGCTCGGCGATCCCCGCCTCGACAACCGGTGGCAGCGACTGCGCAACCAACCGCAAGTCCAACTGCTTGTGGTTCACAGAGCTTAACTCGATCGAAGCCGTTCCGCTCTTCGATGAGAGCTCGACCGAACCGTGTCCCGTCATGCTCCTTATTGACATTTCACAATCCCCCGTTCATCAACCTGCTCTATTTATGCACAGCCATGAACCTGAATCCGGAATAAAAGATCTTCACGGGTCAGTTGTCCCGCTTTCACGAGAGGCGTTACCGTGACAATCCGGGGCAACAAAAGAATCAGTGGTGCCCCGGGCGCGACTTGAACGCGCGACCTACGGATTAGGAATCCGTTGCTCTGTCCAACTGAGCTACCGGAGCATGGTGAAAGGGCGGAAAGCAACCTTCGCCCGGAAATGGAATGCACCTTAACACCATCCCCGCAGCTTATCAAGCAAGAAGATCTCGAATCCGCACCTGGCCTGATTTGAACCGAGCCCTCCTTCTTTTTGGCGCTTCCCTTGTTTTGCCTGTCTGACGCGTGCGCGGAAATGGCCCGATTGTTTTTGAATGGTTCGATGCCGGGCGGGAGACTGGGAGCGACGTTCACGTTTCGATGCGGGATACGCCGTGCAGGATAAGGAACGGCGGAGACCGCCGTGTCCAGGGGAAAAGAAACGGCCCCCAGCGCACTCCAAAGCATACTATCGCATGCAAAACAACATTACACACAACCCCGTGAACGGTTACAGAAAACGGCGTCACTGCGTATTTGTACCACACTGATCTTCCTAGCGCCAGAGCTCCAACCGTTCTTTCGGCTTTCACCTCGTCCCGCCAAAACATCACAAGCCTGCGGCGAATCACCCCACCTTGGGAACGGCGACGCGCTTGAGACGCCCGATCCTGGGCAACGGTCCTACGATCGGCCGGAGGTATTCGATGAACGCCGGGGTCACGTCGTTGCCCGCCTTGTTGATAAAGCTCGCCGGCATGCAGCGCGTCTCCTTGGCAACATTCGAAAGCGGCACACATTCGTATGAGACCGCGTACTTTTTGCCGGGCTCACGCCGTATCGCGATCGAGCCGTCAATGCTATCGGAAACAGCTGTCTTTACTGCCACCTTCCCTACCGCCGCCGCTTCCGCCGCGTCAACCTCCGACACGCAACCCGGGAAAGACCTCTGCAGGTACCCGAATGTGTCGGCCCTTGCGCGGCTTATCTTCGTCTGAGTCTTGATCTCGTTCACAAGCAGGTCGCCGAGCGCGCCCGATCCGCTGAGCTGGATATTCCCGTGCGAGTCCGTTTCCGTGGTGAACTTCGCGGCAATGGAAGCGCCGTCACTGTCAACTATGCCCTCGGATACGGTCACGAGACACCTGCCCAGCCTGTCATACACCTTATGCACGTCGGCCACGTATTGCTTCATCGAGAACGGGCGTTCCGGCAGGTATATCAGGTGTGGACCGTCGTCCGGATGGACACGGGCCAGGGCGGAGGACGCCGTAAGAAACCCGGCGTGGCGTCCCATAATAACATCAACCTTCACTCCGGGAATAGCGATGTTGTCGAGGTTGTCGCCCATAACCGCACAGGCCACGAATTTTGCCGCGCTTCCGAAGCCCGGCGTATGATCGTTCTCGCGCAGGTCGTTATCAATCGTCTTGGGAATATGGATGCAGCGGAATTCGTAATTCACCCTTTTGGCCGCCTCGTTGATAATGTGAGCCGTTTCGGCAGAGTCGTTCCCGCCGATGTAGAAAAAATACCTGATATTGTATTTCAGCATCAGCCCGAAGATCCTAACACATTCCTGCGTGGAGGGTTTCTTCCGGACGGTCCCGAGCCCCGATGAAGGAGTTGCCGCCACCAGTTCAAGGTTAGCCTTTGATTCCTTTCTCAAGTTTACCATCTTCTCGTCCAGAACACCCTTGATCCCGTGTAGCGACCCGTATATCCCGATGATCTCCTTGTGTTTTTTAGCTTCCATCACGGCGCCCACGAGGGTCTGGTTAATCACCATGGTCGGCCCACCGCTCTGCGCGATCAACATGTTGCCCTTCAATCCTGTCGTCATACCGTCATCCTCCTGTGTTGTTTAGATCATGCAAAGAACAAGTTCTTCGCCGAAAAGTTGGGGTCGCTGGTGAGGTTAACGCCGAGCCGCTTGAGCCCGGCCTCGTCGCCCGACGTCGGGATATGAGTTATATGCATCTCGCATCCGGCCAGCTCCTTCATCGCGTCCATCGCCTTTTCGGCATCACTGTTCATGGTGGCGCTAATGCTGATAGCCACGAGGGTCTCGTCAAGATTGAGGCTCACAGCCTTTCGGTTGAGCACGTCCCTCTTCAGTCTACCGACCGACGCCATGATGATGGGCGCGAGCAGATGCACCTCGTCCGGTATGCCGGCCAGCGTCTTAACCGCGTTGAGGACAAGGCTCGATGCCGCGTGCATCAGCGGTGAATTTTTGCCCGTGACCATCACGCCGTTGTGAAGTTCAATCGCGGCTCCACAGTGGATGCCCATGTCGCCCTTGCCCGTTTTTGCGGCATCCTCCGCGGCCCGGCGCGCGAATGCGACAACCTCCCGCTGCTCCGTGTGGAGCGCGAGCTCCTTCATCAGCTCCTCCACCCGCTCGACCGTGGAGCGGGCGGTGAAACCCATAACGTATTCGCAGGCGTATCGGAAATACCTGCGTATGATCTCATCCTCCGAGGATCGTCTCACCTGAGCGTCATCTATTATCCCCACGCTCGCCCGGTTCACGCCCATGTCCGTCGGGGACCGGTAGACGGCGCTGCCGCCGGTGATCCGCTCCAGGATCCGCCTGAGAATCGGGAAGACTTCCACATCTCTGTTATAGTTGACCACCGTCTTGCCGTATGCATCCTTGTGGAACGGGTCCACGAGGTTGTAATCACCGATGTCCGCGGTTGCGGCCTCGTAGGCCACGTTCACGGGGTGCTTGAGGGGAATATCCCATATCGGGAAAGTCTCGAACTTGGCGTATCCCGCGTCCACGCCGCGCTGATGATCGTGGTAGAGAAGAGTCAGACAGGTCGCCAGCTTGCCGCTGCCGGGACCCGGACCCGTCACCACGACGAGCGGTTTGCGGGTCTCGATATAGGGATTCGCGCCGTATCCGCGCGGACTGACGACCATGTCGAGGTCCGACGGATAGCCCGGCGTCGAGCGGTGCACGTAGACCCGCACGTCCCTGCGCTCAAGCCTGTTCTTGAACTGCTCCGCCGCCGGCTGATCAGCGTAACGTGTTATCACCACGCCAAGGACATCAACGCCCCACTCCCGAAGGTCGTCAATCATCTTCAAAGCGTCGGAATCGTAGGTAATGCCAAAATCGGCGCGCATCTTCTTCCGCTCGATATCGCCGGCGTAGATGCAGAGAAGCACGTCGGCGTCCCCACTGAGCTGCTGCAGAAGACGCATTTTGACGTTGGGATCATAGCCCGGCAGCACGCGGGAGGCGTGGTAATCGAACAAGAGCTTTCCGCCGAACTCGAGATAGAGTTTTTTGTGCCCGTTGACGCGCTCCATGATCGATTCGGTTTGCGCGCGAAGGTATTTATCGTTATCAAATCCGTTATTACCGGTCATACGAAACTCTCTCTCCAAGGCGTATAAAGATGGGGAATAATAAACGTCATGGCGGAAATGGTCAACCAGTTTTCCTGCTCAATCCCCGTACCGGCTGCCGCCTATGAATTCGCGGAGGAGGGAATCGTCCGGCACGCATGATGCGTCAGCCGCATCCCGGAGGGGAAGAAGAAAGTCGTAAATACGTTTAGCGCGTATGTACGCATCCTGCCTGCCGGGATTGCTCCGGTATTTCTCAAGGGCCTCGGGAAAGTAGCCAAAAACGGCGTGCTTTAGTATCGGCGTTTCATATGGGAGCGCGGTGTTCACAAGGAAATCTGCGGACTTGATAAAAGGGATGATGTTCTTCAACTCGCTGCGTCTCACATAGTGCCAGTGCGTGAGCGTCGTCCCGGGCGCCGAATTCCTGGCGCGCGCATCCCTGACCATGCGCCTCATAAGGCGGTTATCAGCCCAGCGCATGAACCTACCGTCTTCGGACCGAAGCTGACCGAGTGTCTCGATGTAGACCCTGAACTTATTGGCGGACGGAATCCCGGCAGTCATCCGCTCGCAAAGGCCGTGCAGGCTGTCGAGCAGGAGTGTCTTATCGTCCCCGAGACGCATCTCAATCGCGTCCAGCGTGCGCTTGCCGGTCTTAAAATCGTACCTCGGTGTCTTGACGGTTTCGCCGGCAAGCAGTCTGGTGAGATGCTCATTGATCAGGTCAAGATCAAGCGACTCCGGCGACTCATAATCGTAGTCGCCGAACTCGTCCCGCGGGTGCTTGTCGAGATCGAAGAAGTAGTTGTCGAGGTTCATCGTCGAGCAGCGGCGCCCCATCAAGCCCAGCCGCTCTTCGATCTTGCGCGTGGTGGTGGTCTTGCCGGATGATGACGGCCCGGCCACTATGACGACTCGTATTCCCTGACCTCGCTCGATAATCTGCCCGACGCACTGCTTGACCTCGTCCTCGTAGCGCCGGTTGGAATCGCGAACGAGGTCCGGGAGCCCGTCGCCCTCCAATATCGCGTTCAGGTCTCTTATATAGAGGCAGCGGTGGTCCATGTTCCAGCAGAGGATCTCGTATATCTTCTTATAGGGTATATTGTCGGTCACCTCGAAGGCGTAGACCCTGCGCGCTCGGGCCTGGGCCCGTTCGTTCCTGTAAATTATGTAGGCCCTAGCTGTCTGCGCGTGCCCGCGCGCCATCAGAATGCTTTCCACGATGTCCTGAATTTCCTCCACGCTGGGCGTGGCATCATCGCCGTAACTCCCGAGAAGCGCTTTCTCGACATCCAGGGCAAGCGCCTCCGCGGTTGCGCGGTTCGCCTCCCCGACGGAGGCCTGTGCCCTGAAGATGGCCACACTGATGCGGTCCCTGTCGTAAGAAACGAGGTTTCCTTCTCTCTTGATGATTTGTTTCATATTGTCACCAGGACACGGCGTACGGCGTATTCGTGGGCACGATTCCCGTTCCAGCGCATTTGTTGCATGGAAATGTGTCGTTCTTATTGCTCTTTCCTATCGGACTCTTATTTCTCACCCTTCCACTGCCCTTGCATTCGGGGCAGCGTGTTTCAGAAGAGAGAAGCCCCTGATAGGTTGCTCCTTTCTTCAACGACTCCAAGAAAGCCGCGCGGTCCAGGGCCTTGAACTGAATCATCTCGAAGGCCTCTTTGGGCTTCGTGACGCCGTGTCCGATCGGGTACTCGCGCGAACCGCACGGGCGCGCCAGGCCCTCGACCCATGAACCAGCCATCTGGTCATGATCCCAGGGGATAACGAGAATATAATTGGAATTCGTGGACTCAACGGGGACTGCGACCGCCAGGTGCTGAATGGTGTAATTTCCGCCGCCAATGTTCTCGACGAGAACGGTCGCCACGTATCGCAGTCCATGCTGCTTGAGATTTTCCTCATCCACATCCCATTTCCACCCGCCAGCTGCGGCACCGATTTTTTCCAGCTGGCGAGGGGTGACGTCCGGCATAAGTTTCATCACCTGGATTATCGTCCCGTCCTCCAGAACCTTTGATGTCCTGGCGACACTCTCGAACAGCGCGACTGCCTGTTTTGACGGCGCCTTCTGGATACGGATCTTCTTGAACTCGGCTCCGCTACTGATGCCAGCGAACAGGATGAGCAGCGATGCGATGTAATATCCAACCTTGATTTTCATGGCTGATCTCCGTCCAACGCTAAGAATCTTCCATGATGGGAACAGCCGTCTCCCATCGCCTGAATTTCTCCAAATCGTACAGAAGCTGGCAGTACTCCATCTCGGCATCCTTCCGCGCCCGCGACTCAGCGCCGTCGCGACCGGCCTCGATCATTTCGCGTTCGATCTCGATTTTTCGCCGCTTAATAGCTTCGGTTCTGATCTTGAGAATGAGGGATTTCACGCAATCCTCGAGGGTGTGCAGTTCGCCTTTTGCTTTCGGAGGTGCGGCCAGCGCCGCGGCTGCGAATCTGGACAGGTCGCGCTTCTCCGAGTCGCGCTCCGAAATCACGTTCATTATATCCTCTTCCGATTCGCAGGCCTCGATCGCCGCCTCAATGATTCCGCTGCAGAGCTGGTTGCTCACCAACGGCAGCGGCAGGTAGGTCTTAACGAGATTGGCGAGGGACGGCGCGGACACAAGTTGCGCGGCAAGTTCGTACTCGTTTTGAGGGTAATCAGACACTTCCCTGTCGACGCCATTCTTCGTCCGGGGCGAAGGGCGTCGTCCCGCGGTCTTCTTCTCGAATTCCTTGCGAAGAGAGCCGGGTGAAACACCGAGGCGCGCGGATGCCTGTGCGAGAAGCATGTCCTGCTGAACGGGGTCCGATGTTCTCGATATCATCTCGATGGCGCCCGAGACCGCTCTGAGCAGCCCCGCCTCCGTGTTAAGCTTCTGGCGTTCGTCAAGCAGGTCCACCAGAAAATCGAGGGCCGAGGAGGCGCCGTCAAGAAGCGCCTTGAAGTCGCGAGCGCCGTTCTCGCGCCTGAGCAGGGAGTCCGGGTCCTCGCCGGCAGGCAGCTTCGCAATGCGGACGGCTATCCCCGACTGGAGCAGAACATCGGCGGCGCGCAACGCTGCCGTCCGCCCCGCCTGGTCGGCGTCGAAAACGATTATCACGGAGTCGGTATAGCGCTTCAGAACGCGGGCATGCTCGTCGGTCAGCGCCGTGCCCTGAGCGGCGACTGCCGTCTTAAACCCCGACAGGTGGCAGCCTATGACGTCAATCTGTCCTTCGCATAATATGGCTTCGCGCGCTTCCGCGATTTCCCGGCGCGCCCTGTGCAGGCCATAGAGAATTTTGCCCTTGTGGAACAGGAGCGTCTCCGGCGTGTTGACGTATTTCGCCCCGCCGGAATCAGCAGCGATGGAGCGTCCGCTGAACCCCACCACTCTGCCCTGTTCGTCGTGGATCGGGAACATGACGCGGTGGCGAAATCTGTCGTAATAATGGCGTCTGCCCCCGCTGCGGGCGGGCTTGGCGCCATCGGAGGACGGCGCGGACTCGCCGCCCGAAGCCGAGTCCGAAGGTATGACCAGGCCGACGGCCTCGAGCTGAGCGACGCCGTGTTTTTCCATCCCCCACTTGAGGATTCCGTCCCAACCCTCCGGGGCAAATCCGATGCCGAACTCCTCGACCTCGCTCTTCTTGAACCCGCGAGCCCGGAGATAGGCACGGGCCTTCTCGGCGGAAGCGTCCTTCAAAAGAATGCGGTGATAATAAGCCGCAGCCTCGTCGAGCAGCGTGAAAAGACGATCCTTGCCCTGCCCGTCTCCGGCGCTCTTTCCATCTTCAAACTGCAGGTTGATCCCAGCGCGGCGCGCAAGCATCTTCACCGCGGTCATGAAATCCACCTTCTCGTAGTCCATGACGAACCTGAACACGTCGCCGCCGGCTCCGCAGCCAAAGCAGTGAAAAATCTGCCGCTGCTCGTTAACGGTGAATGAAGGTGTCTTCTCCTTGTGAAAGGGACAAAGGGCCTTGAAGGTCGAACCACGGCGAGGAAGGTGAAAATAGGAGCCGATCACGGTGACAATATCGTTCGCCTGCCGTATCTCCTCGATCGTGGAATGTGATATCATGCCGCCCATCTTGACCGCCTATTTAGTCCCGTCCACCGGCTCCATCGGGTCCATGGTCACGCGCACGCTGCCCAGCGCATCCACGAGGAGAGATGCCGCCTCGCGCGCCATCCGCCCGGCATAGGATTCCTCAACAAAGGCCCTTTGAACGGAAGGCCCCGGCCATAACCCTATGCCGAAGACGAGTATGAAAGCCAGCATTACACCGCTGCAAAGACCCAGCAGGCCGCCCAGCATCCGGCTACCCTTCACGGCAAACACTATCTTAATCACAAGGTGCATGATCACGCGTATCAGCACCAGCGCCGACAAAACAGTGAGAACGACCAGGAGAAATGCAATCGCCAGGGCCTTGTCTTCACCTTGCACAGGCGAATGAGCAAGGAGCGCCCCGGCAAACGGGATGTACAGGCGAAGAGCCAAAAACAGGACTATGAGCATGGAGACAAACCGGGGAAGCTCTCCGAAGAATCCCCTACGCACTCCGAGCATCAGTCCCGCGAGCATTACGACAGCCGAAGCCAGATCAACCCAGTTCATAATCACTGTTCAACATTTCCTCCAAGCGCCGACAGCCGCTCGCGTGCGTCCTTTGAACGGGGGTCATCGGGGAATCGACGTGTGAACCAGGAATAGCACTGGATTGCGCGAGTCTTCAATCCCATGCGCTGGTCGTAAAGAACAGCGAGCATCCACAATGCCATCGGGTCCGACGGATCGGCCCGGTCAGCCTGCTTCAAGCAGACGACTGCCGCGTCAAGCTCGCCCTTTTCGACCAGAAGTTCGCCTAATGAAATATGCGGCGGGGCCCAGTGGGAGTCCATTTCGGCCGATTTTCTGAACTGCTCCATGGCCTCATCTTTCCTGGCTAGTTCAAAAAGATAGGAACCCAGCGCATAGCGTGCGCGAGCGCTGCGTCCGGCGGCATCCAGCGCGGCCTTTTCGGCTCGCTCCGCCCTGTCCTTGTCGCCGGCCTGTCCTGCAAGCGCGACGGCAAGCAGGTAATTGTGAACGGCCCCTTCCGCGCGGTCCTGGGCCGCCAGGACTCCGCCCATCCTCATATACTCGTCATAACCGGGCGTAGTCTTTGCCAGAACGATTCTCGCCGGGCGTGGTTTCTCCCGCGCAGGCGGGGCAGGCGGACGCTCATCCGGTTCCGGCCTTGGCGGAGGGGTTGGAGGCGGAGGAGCAGCGGCCTGCTCCACCGGTTCCGGCTCAATCTCTTTCATTGCATCAATGGCATCATGCGCCAAACCTGCCCGCGCACCATCCGGAGCATTGCGCAGATAGTCTTCATAATAGGCCTTCGCCTGCGTTTTATTTCCAAGCCAGTGCTCGTTCACAACCGCCAGGTTATAGACAGCTGGTGCATAAGCGGCGTCGTTCTCGAGGGCACGCTGAAACCCTGATATCGCGCGATCCACGGAGCCGGTTTGAAGTTCGAGAACGGCCAGCGACGAGATGATGGCCGGCGAGCTGGGCGCGCGGCGCGCCGCCTCCTCCAGCGCCACGCCAGCAGGGCCCCAGTCCTGCCAGAGCTGGTGCAGGTGCGCAAGGTATTTCAGGGCGGTTGTGCCCGTGGAATCAATGAGCGCGGCCTTTCGGAGAAGTGCCACAGCATTGCTGGGTCTCCCGGTCTCCGCCATGAGAACACCAAGGTTGAACACCGAATCAGACGACACAGGATCAAGATCCGCGCCCGTTTCGAATGCCAGAGCCGCCAGTTCCTCGTTTCCCATGCGCCAATACGCAAGCCCCACGCAATTGTGGGCGCGGGCTTTTATCTCGTCGTCATGGCTCAGGAGAAGCGCCTTCTGCATATATCTTATACACTTCTCGTTGCGGCCCTGTTCGAGCGCGCGGACGCCAGCCTCTATCTCGGATTCGCCCTGCCTTCCACAGCCAAATATGAAAGCGCAAAGCAGCGTTCCTGTCAGGAGAGTAATTTGCCTGATCATATCTCGACTTTCGTGTTCATTCCACGGAGATGCCGGTAATCCCGCATTCTTCACTGGTGGCCGGGGGCAGGCACAAGATGCCGACGACCACCTTTAACATTGAAAACAAAGTAGCAAACCTCATTCGTGTCATGCAAGCATTTCCTCGCTATTCTTACCGGGAGGGGCGCATCTGCAATTCGTTGCCCATCGCCTGTACCCACTCCTCCGGCCTGCGGCACAAGCGCTGCAGGCGGGCAGGCAAGCCGCGCCTCGATGAGACATGAGAAACCGCGGCCATCCCCGACCTCAAAG
>CAYWJE010000101.1:0-11491 GCA_964458525.1 uncultured Verrucomicrobiota bacterium | reverse complement strand
AACCCGGGGATTGGGTTCGATGTTTAAGACAACGCTGACATTGGACGACAACATGGCGGATTATTTACGGAATTATTTCGAAACCAGGAAATGGCAAACGAATCTATGAGAAATTTGGGCAAAGTACTGTGCATGATTCCCGCACGTGCCGGAAGTAAGCGGGTTCCTGCAAAAAATCTACGTTATTTATGTGGAAAACCGATGGTTGCGTATGCGGTGGAATGCGCAAAACAGAGCGACTGCTTCAATGAAATATATATCAATACGGATTCCGAGGTCCTAATGGCGTTGGCGACTGCATACGGGGTGAAATCTTATCGACGTGACGCATGGCTGGCATCGGATGAAGCGAAAGGGGATGACTTCACGGCTGATTTTATGGAGAACCTGAAGCCCGATACTCTTGTAATGATCAGCCCTGTTTGCCCCCTGGTGACGCCGGAAGATGTGCGAAATGCCTTACAAACCTATTCTGCCTCAGACTGTGATACGCTGATCTCATGTGAGGAAACACAGATGCAGGTTTTTTGCGGAGGGCGGGGCCTCAATATCGACGAAACAGCCGCGCTGGCTCCATCGCAGAAGAATCCCAGGGTGCAGATACTGAACTGGGCAGTCACCGTTTGGGATGTTGCCCCTTTTCTGGCGACCTATCGCGCGGAACGAAAAGGCTATCTGGGCACCAAACGTCTCCTGTTTCCTATTGATCCGTCTCATGCCTTAAAGGTGAGTCATGTTGCTGATTTTTATCGTGCGGAGATCATGATTCTGGCCGCCCGGAATAATGCTGTAGCATCGACACCAAGGTATTGGAGTTCAGATGATGCTTAGTAGACCGTTTTAAAAATAACGCGCATTTGGTGCAACCGCCATGAACGGCGGAGCAAGGCGTGTGCGCTGGGCGCGAAATCAGGATTTGGCAATGCGTGTCGACCAGAGCAAAGTTTCGTTCTATGAAAATAATCAGCGTGCATCTGATGGCAGTTCCACGTAGGATGAACATTCTTTCCGTCCATGAAAGATTGACCCGACGACATTTCGGTGTCAGTAGATAGGAAGTTATGATCAAGGTCGGCATTATCGGATATGGAAAGATGGGCAGAATCAGGGCGGCCGCAATCGCGGGGGACTGCCGTGGCAAAGTCAGCGCGGTTTATGATCCTTTGGCCGATCCCGCAGCGAACGGCTTGCCGCGTGCCGAGTCGCCGGAAGCGGTTATTGACAATCCAGAGATCGCTGCAATCTTTGTCTGTACTCCCAACGGACTGATCAAGGACCTGGTTGTCCAAGCGCTTCACGCCGGAAAGCATGTCTTCGCCGAGAAGCCGCCGGGTATCTCGATCGCTCAAGTCGAGGAAATGCGCGACGCGCTTGCGCAAAACCCCGGCGCGAAACTCAAGTTCGGTTTCAACCACCGCTATCACGATGCCATCATGGTCGCCAAAGAACGAATCGACAGCGGCCAATATGGCGATATTCTCTGGCTGCGCGGACGCTATGGCAAAAGCGTGGATGAAAACTTCAAGAACACCTGGCGTGCACAAAGGGAAATGGCCGGCGGCGGTATTCTGCTCGATCAGGGCATTCATATGCTCGACCTTTTCGTTCATCTGGTTGGAGACTTCGAGGAGGTTAAAGGGTTCTGCAATAACCAGTATTGGGGGCTCAACATCGAAGATAATGTCTTCGCCATGTTGCGCAACGCAAAGGGTCAGACAGCATCTCTGCACAGCACCATGACCCAGTGGCGCCACCTGTTTTCTCTGGAGATATTTCTGCAGAAGGGATACATGGTCATCAATGGAATTCTAAGCGCCAGCGGCGCTTACCTGCATCAGGGCGGCGAGGAGCTGACAATCGCCCTCAACCGGACGCCCGCGCCCATGGCTCGGCATACTCAGGAGGAGCGTCTGAATTTCAAGGAAGACATGTCTTTCCAAAGAGAAGTTGGTGAATTCCTTGATTGCATCATAAATGATCGTCCCATTATCCAGGG
Source organism: uncultured Verrucomicrobiota bacterium (assembly GCA_964458525.1). GTDB lineage: Bacteria > Verrucomicrobiota > Kiritimatiellia > JAAZAB01 > JAAZAB01 > CAYWJE01. The sequence goes on along the minus strand of CAYWJE010000101.1, from coordinate 9,495 downwards.
AACCATCGAAGACGCACATTTGCTCATGACTCTGATAGAAAAGATCTACGCCGATGATCAGATCCCGTAGGTGGACATTCTTTCCTTTCATGAAAGAGTGCTTCGACTGCGTTGAAGATGGACCGAACGCAAGTTGATCCTGCGTGGATTCTGTGTCTTTCCGGAATGCATATGAAACCTAAAATTCTTATTGGACCATCATCATTTGCCGAACAGGACAAAACACCACTGGCCCTGCTGAAACAGGCAAAAATGGAAATCATCCCAAATCCCTGGGGACGCCGATACACTCGGGAAGAAACCGTTCGTCTATTACAGGGTGTTCACGGACTCGTGGCCGGCCTGGAACCCCTGGATGCTGAGATCTTGCACCAGACAAAGGAATTGAAGGTGATTTCCCGCTGCGGCGCCGGCATGAGCAACGTGGATCAGAAAGAAGCAGCAAGATTGGGGATTAAGGTTTTCAATACGCCCAACGGTCCGACGGATTCCGTGGCCGAACTGACGGTGGCGGCGATCCTGGCAGGATTGCGCCACTTGCCACAAGTGAACGCGACACTGCACGCTGGGAAATGGGACAAGCGCGTAGGCGGCCTGCTGGGCGCGCGCACAGTGGCCGTGATCGGGTGCGGCCGGATCGGACGACGGGTCATGACGCTCTTGCGCGCGTTCGATTGTCGAATCATCGGCGTCGATCCACATGCGGACGCTCCGCCGGACGGCGTTCAAATGATGCCGTTAGCCGACGCACTGCCGCTGGCCGATGTGTTTACCCTGCACCTGTCCGGCGAGGACTGCGTCCTGGACCGCGCTGCGTTCGCGTGCATGAAGAGAGGAGCATACGTGTGCAATGCCGCACGCGGCGACAATGTGGACGAGGCGGCCCTGATCGAAGCGCTGGAGTCCGGCCTAGTGGCAGGAGCCTGGCTCGACGCGCTAAGCAGTGAACCATATCAAGGCCCTCTGCAACAATTCGAGCAGGTGATACTTACCCCGCATATTGGCTCATACACTGCCGAAGGACGCCTCCGCATGGAAACCCAATGTGTCAAGAACCTTCTGCAAGGGTTATCCCTCTCAGGATTGATATTCTGTCGGTCCCACGATTAAATATGATATGAACATTCTGTCCGTCCATTGCAGGAACGAACCAACATCCGGTTGGTCAAAAACATCGAGAAATAGATGTCTCGTCGGACTGCGAGGCATGATGAACAGCCCAATAAGCAAGGCAACAACCGTATGATGGCTTTTCCTGAGTGGCAAGGTAAGTTGAATGCGATTCTAGAGAGCACGGTCTTTACCGTCAAGACCGGTTCCGTGCTGACCATTGAACAGGGCTGCGCCGCTCTGCTGAACCTGGCGCGAGCCATTATGGAAAACAGCAAACGCCTGTACTTTATCGGCAATGGAGCCAGTGCCTCGATGGCCAGCCATATCGCTGCGGATATGGGCAAGAATGGCAAGCTGAAAACCGACGTATTCACCGACCTGGCTCTGTTGACGGCAATCGTCAACGATCTCGGTAGCGAAAATATCTTCGCCGCGCCCTTGCGCACCCAGGCACATCCAGGCGACGCGCTGGTGGTTATCAGCAGTTCGGGCAATTCGCCAAACCTTATACGCGCTGTGAATGTGGCGTATGAGTTGAAATTGCAGGTCGCGACTTTTACGGCTATGGCTCCGGACAACTCTCTTCGACAATCGGGCGATATAAATGTGTGGGTTCCCGCCGATACCTATGGACATGCCGAATCTGCACATGCCGCAATTCTGCACTATTGGGTGGATAATGTTATCGAGCACTTCACGGAGAACCATCTATTGTGACCGACGCGTTCGAGGAAGAGCCTTACCAAGACTCCCTAATGAATTATCCTCAAGTTCTGTTAAGCCTTCGTAATTCAACTTTTACCCGCAAATGCCGGTTGGACATGGAGCTTGCAGCGTGTTTGCTGCCGGGCGCCCGGAACTATTGCGCGCCGTAAAAACATGAAAATCGGATCTAGTTATCCCCAGCGTGACGATCGGCCCGGCAACAGCCAGGCCGGCTCTACCATCGGTTTGCCGCCGGAACTTGGAACCCTGGCCTTGCAGGCGGTGGAGTATGCCTTTGCGCCTTCATTGGCGATCCTTGCCAAGGCCAAAAGTTTTTGCCTTTACGGCGCCGGAGAGGTTGGTGTCCTTCTCTTTCATCTTTGTCAGTCCCGCGGACTACAACCGTTGGCATTCCTTGATGACCTGCAAAACGCCACCGAGTGCTGCGGCATCCCTGTATGTCCGATCCACGAAGGGATCCTCAGGTTCCAACCGGAAGCAATCCTCCTCGCCACACTCCGGGCGACGGAACGCATGACACAAAACCTTAACGCCCTGCCCTATCACGGCAAAATTCTACATACACGGGACTCGAATGCCCACGTCCGGTCGCCTCATTGTCGATATGTCGTGACGCCCAAGGCTGTCCTTCGACAGTTTCACAACCGTCACCAGGGGCTACGCGCCTTTGTGATCGGGAATGGTCCAAGCCTGTGTAAAACCGACCCCCGACAACTCACAAACGACATTACCTTTGCCGCCAACAATATTTTTCTACTGGATGGTTTTAAACCGACCTATTATACGGCCATCGATCGGGTGTTGACCCAAGACCGTGCCCAGGAGATCAACGCTCTGCCCTGGGTGAAATTCTTTCCCCACCTGGTTTCGGAATGGATTACGAACGGGCATTTCCTGAACGCAATTCATGCCGATTGGCCGACGAATTTCTCCACCGATATCTCGGAGTTTATCGAAATCGATTTTACCGTAACCTATTCCCTTATGCAAATTGCGTTCTACATGGGATGCACCCCCGTTTACCTTATCGGCGTGGATCACTCCTATGCCATTGACTCTTCGCAGTGCTACCAGGAAGGACGTATATTGACCTCTGTTGCCGAGGACCCTAACCATTTTCATCCAAGCTACTTCGGCAAGGGTCGTCGCTGGACCTCTCCGCCCCCGATGGAGAAACTGGACGCCTGTTACCGCAAGGCGTCTGGAATTTATTTGCAACACGGAAGACGTCTCTTCAATGCCACGGCCGGCGGCAGGTTGGATGTCCTGCCCCGGGTTAGTTTCGAAAGTCTGCTCCCAGGCACACAAGGAGCGGGAATCCCATGAGCAAACGCGTCATCACCTTCGGGACGTTTGACCTGTTTCACATCGGGCACGTGGAAATCCTTCGCCGGGCGCGGGAACTCGGTGATTGCCTGATCGTCGGGGTCAGCTCTGATGCTATGAATTTCTCGAAGAAACAGATGTATCCGGTCTACCCGCATAACCATCGCATGGCGATTGTGAAAGCTGTCCGTTATGTGGATGAGGTGTTCATGGAGGAGAGTTTGGAGCTTAAGCGTGAATATCTACTCCGCTACAAGGCGGACGTGCTGGTTATGGGCGACGATTGGGCTGGGCGCTTTGACGAGTTCAAAGACATTTGCGATGTAGTCTATCTCCCGCGAACTCCCTATATCTCCAGCTCGGAAGTGAAAATAGTCTGCCGTCATACGGGTGAGCCGGAGGCGGTTCGGTTCGACCCGGGGTAGCCCGAATTCCAGACGAAGAGGGAACAGGGATAGATGGAAAAGAAAATGGTTGTTGTGTTTGAAGAACTCTATTCCGGTTTAGCCGAGCATGCGGCGCCGGTCATCCGCTGCCTTTTAGCAGGGAAACACGAAGTTGTCATTGCCTGTAATGCGGAGGAGCGGGAATTCTTCGAGAAGTTGACCGGCTCGGGTTTCTACCGGGGGACGCCGGAGATTGTTGCTTTTGATGATTGGTCGTGGAGACGTCACGTGGACGTCCTGTTTTCCGTTGTGCCGGGCTCTCCGGGCCCGCTTTTCCGAGATACGGCAGGCCCCGCGGATGCTATTCGTGCTGCCATGCCGCACGGGCTTACGGACAAATCAAATAAATTCCCGGCTGCTTTCATCGGACATCCCCTCGGGTATTTCAATGTGTTGCTGGCATCCGGCGAGGCGATGTTTACCGGGTCTTGGAACGCTTATGTCAATCGGCATCCTCAGACAGAGTATCAATTGAAGATTGTCAAGGCCGGCGTGCCGAAGGCTGACGCGTTTTTCGATGGATCATTCGAGAGAAGCGCCGTTCTGCATTCGCTTGGCCTGGATGTTTCGAAAAAAACAATCCTCTATGCGCCGACTTTCCAGCGCGAGGCTTCGCTCGAATGCTTCGGAATCTCCATCATGGATCGCCTTGCTTCTCTGGACTGCAACCTGCTGGTTCGGCTTCATCATTTGTCCCTGAATTTGCGGCATCCCGATGCTGTTCGCGCTCACAGCGGCAGAGACTGGAGGAAAACGATCGGGGAAATGGCAGAAAAACACGCTAACCTGCGCATGGTTGAAGGGGACAGCACTCCGTATTTTGTCGCATCCGATATCATGGTCAGCGATGTCAGCGGAGCCTCTTTTGAGTTCATGCTGCAGGATAAGCCGGTGGTCTTTATGGATGTTCCGGACTTCTTCTCCGTTCACGGAAAAGACGGAATCGCCTGGTGGGGCCGAAACGCGGGAGTGATTGCCGGGGACATGGACAGCCTGGCGCGATGCGTGGCGCAGCAGATGGAGAATCCGCGCGAAAGAGCTGCGGAGCGCCGGGAACTGATTCAAAAACTTGTGTATCGGCGGGGAGACTCCGCCGAATTTGCGGTTAACACGCTCGTGGAGTTGGTGGAAACTCGCGATTTTCCTCTTTGGGGTGTCCAGAATAATTTACGAACGGATCGTCTTCTCGAAGAATATATCGTCGAACGTTTGCGGCGTTGCCTTTTGCAGTATGAAAAGGTCTTGATCTTTGGCGCGGGCCAACACACGGAATGGCTGCTTAAGCTCTGGAAACAGGGGCATGCGCAGGACGGAGGAATCCCTGGTTTTGCAGGGATTGTAGATGACGACCAAAAAGCATCCGGCCACTTATCGGGGATGGATCTGAAACAACCTGAACAGATAACAGCAATTCCGGATTGCGTCATCCTGTCCACAGATTACTTTCAGAATGAAATGCGCGCCAGGATTCGCGAATTGTGGGGGGACGGCGTGGAACTTGTTGATTTGTACGAAGCCTTTCCGTGGCGCCGTCCCGGAAAATAGTGTTGCGGAATTTATTCGTTGCTCATGAATGACATCCTGGTAATTGGCGCCTCGACTGACGAGAGAATCCTGGCCGCCGGGCGTGCGGCGGGCGAACGCTGGCCAGGAGCACATTTGAGCGTCCTGCTCCCTCATGGATGCTCTCTGTCATGCCCAGCATCATTCAGAGTTATCGAAGCAGCTTCGGATACCTTGGGTCCCGATGATTTGCGCGGCGTTGATCCGTGCGATGCTGTTGTTTTGACACTGTCTCACGTCGGAAGAAACAACTATCCCGAGTTCGTCCGGCATTGCACAGTCCTGGCAAAACAGTGTTTCCTCTTTTCCTCGCTTGGCTGGCAAAGACTCGATTCGCGAGATGCTGAATCCTGTTGGCCCGAAATAATTCCTTCGGCCAAGCGCTTTTCTCCCTCAACGCAACCGCGGTCATGGGTGTTCTTCCGGCCGTCGGACCGCACCGCACACCATATCGCATCAAGTTTCCAGAAGAAGGGACTTGCCGTACTCAAGGTCGAGACCTTGGCGGAGCTTGAAGCGGTCATTCCGCAGACCGATGCCGTGTTTTTCGACTGGTGCGTGACGCATTATGGCGCTCTTTTTCATGCAGTTCAGATGGCGCTGGAGCACGGAAAGCGAATGGAGGCGCTGATCTCGCTCGATATGGCTGATCTCGCTGAGCGTCCGGAAGTCTCTCAAAGATTGATCGAGTTCAACCGGAGCGCGCTGCCGCTCATGGACCATATTCACTATCTCGCCTCGAGGAAATTCATTCTGGAGAGATATGCCATAGATGTAACTTCTGCGACCCCGTGGTGGAACCAGGCAAACCCTGATCATTGGCGCATTCCGGGGTCACATCCTGCCCGTCGAGAGTCGAATTCCCCTGTACATATAGTCTATCACGGTCTGTTCTACCCCTGGCACGAGGTGGCTGAGTTCATTCCCGTTCTGGAGGCGCTTCTGTCGCGAAGGCCCGTTTGCTTCGACCTGTTCGGTCGAATTCATGAGAGCCTCTCCATTGCTGGCGAGTCGCTGTTCCCCGAAAAGGAGAGGCAGATCCGTGAAGCGGTCCGCCGGATGGAGAGAATACCGGGGGTAGTTTTTCATCCCTTTTCTTCACCAACGATGATTCGCGAGGCTATGGCAAGCGCGGACTACTACCTCGGAATAACGCAAGGCGCCACACTTATGAGCGAGACGGAAATACGTACAGGCGAGGAGGAGGCGCGCCTGGCGGGGCTCCGTCTTCTCCGCAAAGCAACGAGCGCCTCGATTTTGCGAGGGTGGAATGAGAAAGATGATTTTCTTGAAATTAATGCCGACGATCCGGATGCCGCCGCAGATAAAATCTGCGCATCGCTCGGGTGAGACGCAAGGAATTTATGCGTACCGATGCGGAAGGGCAGTGAGTCGGTGGGGGCGGTCAATCAGTGGGTCGGTGAGTCAGTGAGTCGGTGGGGCGGTCAATGAGTGAATCGGTGAGTCAGTAAGGCGGTGCAGCAGTCAATCGGTGAATCTGTGAGTCAGTCCTTCCGTTTCCTGCTTTCCTGAGTTTCAGATTATATGCTTGACAAACATAATGTTTGTCATGTATGTATTATTAACATGAAAGAGTTCTATAACAGGAAAAAGGAGTTGGATAGGATCCGGCGCTTTCTGAAGCTGGATGGCGGGGCTTTGGCGGTTGTCTACGGACGGCGTAGATGCGGAAAATCAACCTTGTTACAGAGGGCGCTGAGATCGAGTCATGTGTATGTGCCTGCGGATCAGCGCGAAGCGTCGCTGCAAATAAGGGCAGTGGCGGAGGGGTTGTCTCCTTTCTTCCCTGCTTTTGATCGCTCGACATATGCGGGATGGGACGATCTGCTCGCAGCCCTGTATGTGCGACCCCCTATTCCCTTATGTGTCTGTGTTGATGAATTTCCGTATCTGGTCCAGTCGGCCCCCGAATTACCCAGCGTCCTGCAACGGTATATTGACAGGCCGGATGGCTGGATTAAGTGGATTCTGTGCGGCTCTTCTCAGCGTATGATGCAGGGATTGCTGCTGGATCGCACGGCGCCGTTATACGGTCGGGCGCGTGAGTGTTTCCAATTGCCACCATTGAGCGCCGGATGGATCGTTAAAGCCCTGAAACTCAGTCCCGATGCCGCGGTGGAGGCCTTCTCTGTGTGGGGCGGCATTCCCCGTTATTGGGAGCTGGCCGCCGGCTATAAGAATCTGGATGCTGCTCTGATCGACCTGGTGTGGGATAGACAGGGGGTTCTGCACGAGGAACCCATGCGCCTGCTGTTGGATGACATGCGGAGCGCCTCTCAGCCATACTCGATTTTATCCTTGATCGGCGCCGGATGTCATCGCGTGTCGGAAATAGCTGCCCGATCCGGAAAACCTGCAACCAGCCTGATGCGTCCGCTGTCGCTATTGTGCGAACTGGGCTATGTTCGCAGGGACATCCCGTTCGGGGAAAAGGCCAGAAACAGTAAGCTCTCATTGTATCGTTTGGACGACCCTTTCATGCGTTTCTACTTCAGATATGTTCTTCCTTTTCAATCGGCGCTTGCCCAAGGGGTTTTGAGAAATGCCCAAATCGCATGGCGTTCGGGCCGCATTCATCACGTTGCTGCTTGCTGGGAACAATTAGCCCGAGTTTCGGTGCCCTGGCTGAAACTCGCCGATAATTCATGGGGTGCTGCCTCGTCCTGGTGGCGACGGGCGGGCGGTGATGTTGAGATTGATGTAATGGCTCTCTCCTCGGACGGAAAGACGATTCTTACCGGCGAGTGCAAGTGGTCAGAAAAGAAGCAGCCGGTGGATCTCTCGGCAATTGACCGCCGCCTGAGGGAACGAGTGTCAGCCATGCCGTTGGCCCGCGGCAAGCATATTATGACAGCCTGTTGGCTGGGAGGCGGCGGAGCAAGCGTTGGCCGGATTGATTGTTTATTTCGTCCTGATGAGGTGTTGGCGGCTTTAGTGTGAGCCAGAAAGGTAAATCTGAAACTCATGAAGGAGAGGAAGAGGGGGATAGTGGGACAGTGAGTCGGTGAGGCAGTCAATCAGTGAGTCGGTAAGGCGGTGCAGCAGTCAATCGGCGAATCAGTGAGTCAGTCCTTCCGTTTCCTGCTTTCCTGAGTTCCAAATTGAATATGGAAGTTGAAGAGGTGTGAATCTGGAAGGCAGGAAGAAGAGGAAGGGAAAAAATTGTTTTTTTCTGGACGATAACGCTTACCCGAAGCTCGGGGCTCCTGCAAATGGAAATAAGGATTTTGAAGGCTTGTCGGCAAGCATCTATGGCTACGGAGGTTTTGCAACAGGCTCATACAAAAAAAGTGAATTCGCCGAAAGAAGAATGTTTGCGCTTGTATCCCCTTTGTGATACATTGTATCTTGTGAATGGAGGTAACCTATGAGTAAGACGGCTATGATTCGCGCAAGAGTGGAACCCGATCTGAAGGATCGAGTCGAGAACGTTTTTCATCGGTTGGGACTGAACCCTACGCAAGCGATTAACATGTTCTACAGGCAGGTTGAGCTTCGCGACGGGATTCCTTTTGACGTTGTTGTGCCCACCGCGACCACAAAACAAACGTTTAAAGCTTCAGAAGCGCGACGCGAGCTTGTTGTTTGCGAAGACGCAGACGACATGTTCCGCAAGCTCGGGATCTGATGTACACACCTATCTATACGATGCAGTTTGGGAAGGATATGAGACGTTGTGTCCGGCGCGGCAAGAATATGGAGAAATTCAAGATTCTCGCTCGGACGTTTCTTTCCGGTAGACTTCCGGACCCTATCCATCGGGACCATATTGAAAATGTTCACCACGTTTATTGCTATAGAAGATTGGGGGTCAGTCCTAGGAATAAGGAATAAGGGCAGTGAAGCGGTGACCCAGGGGGGAGGCGATGAATTAGGGGGGTGACAAACCTGAAGCTTAAGATTGGATTCTATCAATCCAGTAATAGGGTTCGCGATGTAAATGTGCTACAGCAACAACCACAAGAGAATCGTCCTCCAAGCCATAGATCAGGCCGTAAGGAAAGCGGTTAACCAATGCGCGGCGCAGACCAACGGTCATTTTTTCGCACGAGTAGGGATAAGCCTTAATACGATGAATTGTCCGGTCAATTTCATCCAGAAATTCAAGACTTAAGCCAATTGCCTGTCTTTCGTGCCACGCATAAGCATCATCCAATTCCTTCTGCGCCTATGATAGAAGACAGATATTCATGCTCGGTGATATTTTGCCATGACTTCTGAATATGATATGCTCTGTATGCGTCCTTGACGATACGCCTGCCAGCGTTTTTTAGATTCAACAGCCCATGCTTTGTCGATT
>CAYWJE010000100.1:0-11581 GCA_964458525.1 uncultured Verrucomicrobiota bacterium | reverse complement strand
GGCGGCCGGTCGCAAAACTACCCATACTATGGCGGGACAGGGGGCGGAGGGAGAATTGCCGTACACTACAACCCCGCCGCGCAACAAGCGCAACCGACTCCGAGCGTCATATTCAGCGCGGCAACGGAATCGGGCATAGATTCATTGTGGCGTTCGAGATCCTACAGCCGTTTTTTCGGGGATCTCGGCACGCTCTATTTTCCCGACAGCCAATTTCTCACCAACACTACGGGCACAATATCGCACAAGGGCGTATGGGCCTCGCCGAATTTTGAGACGTGGACGGCCGACAGCATAACATTCAGTAACGCCTGGTTGCGCATCCCGGTTGAACGTTTTGAACTGTCGGCAGCCAATGATGTGGTCTTCATCACGGACAGTATTGAGCCGCATAAGCTTGAACTATCGAACGCCGTTTTTTCCTGTGCCGACCTGGTTATCCATGGAAGCAACGTGATCAACTCGGGGGGGATGGTGTTTCCCGAACACCGGATAATGTTCCATCATGGAGCAGCTTCCGGGCCGATCGTGAACCTGAGCGGTGAGATAAGGATCGAAACCGGCCAGATATTGTTCGGAGATGCGGCGACAATCACTGTTGCGAACGACATGCTCTTGACGAATGGGGGATTCCTGACCGCGGGCAACATGTCGACAAGCGGAATTGGATCAAGCGCGGGTTTCGATCTGAATGTGGGCGGCAACTTGGTGCTGGCCGGGGCAAACACAAACACCCCCAACCTTCTTTACCTCTATGCCGGCATGACCAATGCGTCCACAACCAACTACGGGGCGCTGGTGAACGTGGCTGGTGAGTTGGTGATTGGTTCAAACTGCTGGGTTTATCCTGGTTCGCATTATACAAACGGAGGCTCCGTGCTGTTCCGGCTCAATAACTTGACGATCAGCGGCGGGGGCACGAATGCCGGGATCAATGCCGCCAACAAGGGCTTCGCCACGGGGTTGACGACATACAGCGCCGGCTATGGGCCTGGGCGCGGAACGGCGCAAAAAGGCGGCGGCTACGGGGGGTTGGGCGGAGGCGGAAGCCAGGGGGTATCCGGCTCGATCTATGGCTCATCAAACGCTCCGGTGTATCCAGGGAGCGGCGGAGGCACCGGCTATTACGTAACCGGCGGGCAAGGCGGTGGATTAGTCCGGATTGAAGCAACAGGTACCATCTCGCTGAATGGACTGATTAACGCGGATGGTCAAGCAGGCCACGGGGTCCCCGGCGGGGGTTCCGGTGGAGGATCGGGCGGAGGGGTCTATCTGACCTGCAGGAAGTTTAGCGGCACGAATGCCATTGTTTCTGCCAACGGCGGGGCAGGTTCCTCCGCGCCGGGCGGCGGCGGCGGCCGAATTGCCATCTGGCGAGTTAACGGGGAAACCAACGGGGTTGCGACTGTGGTGGACGGCGGCAGCGGCACGATTACCGGCGCGCCCGGCACGATCGTTTGGGGTTTGCTGCCGGCGCGCGGCACTTTCATCATGACCTGGTAGCGGGATCAAGCATGAAAATCAATAGGCATATCATTCTTCTTGGCATCTGCATATTTCAGGCCATTGGTTTCTCTACCGCGCGGGCGGTCACAACCACGGCTGTCGGCAACGGCAACTGGAACGTGGCCGGCAACTGGGATAACGGGATGCCGCTGACCGGATATAGCGTCGTCATCCCGTCGGTTAGAATCATCACGAACACATCGTCCACCGCCGATCTCTCATCGTTGGTGGTGGATGGGACGCTCGTGTTCAGAGGCTGGGATTCGGTGGTGACGGCCGCGGTGGTGACCGTCGGCGGCACAATCACGCATCTGGCGAACACGGACACCAATGGCGTGATCGGCGATTATGAATCATGGACGCCGGACAACCGGATTTACATTTCATGCTCCGAGCTGACCGTTTTGTCAACCGGCGGCATTGATGCCGATGCCAAGGGTTATTCCGGAGCCATATCCGGCGTGATGCTCGATGGCTGCGGGCCGGGCGGCGGGACTTATTACAGTAGTCGCGGAGGAGGAGGGGGCTATGGCGGCGCGGGCGGACGTGCCGCAAACCTCCTTGCGATCGGCGGATCGCCCTATGGCTGGGCAAATGCGCCAGCGGATCCCGGCAGCGGCGGAGGGAATCACGGTGCCGGCGGGAATGGCGGCGGCGTCGTGAAGATTGCGGCCGACAACCGGATTACGGTGGATGGAACCATAACCGTCAACGGCGGGGATGCCTCACAAAGCGGAGGCGCCGGCTCCGGCGGCGGTTCGGGCGGTTCTATCCACATCACGTGCGACACGTTTGCCGGATCCGGCGGCTTTTTGTCGGCGGATGGCGGACGCGGAAGCCCCAGTATTGGCGGGGGCGGCGGGGGCGGGAGGATAGCGGTGATATACAACACAGTCGCGCAGAGCAATCTCAACCTGAGCGCCAGGCCCACGGTTCTGTTCTCGGCGAACAACGGGAGAGGCACAAATTTAGGCGCTTACGAAAGAGCAGGACGTCCGGGCACTCTTTATTTCCCCGACAGCGGCATTCTGACCGAGACCCTGGTGGGCGGCAAACTGGCCGGGATAGACGCCTGGTCGCCGGGCAGTTTGATGATCAGTAACGGGCTGAGCATATTACCCGAGAATTTCGCGTTAACCGTCAGGGGCGACATGACGGCTGTACAGGGCGTGAAGCATGGCGAGCTTGAAGTCACCAATCCGGCGGTGCTGCGGATTGACGGCGATCTGAATGTGAAGGACAATGGCATTCTTCGCATTTACACGGGCGGGAATTACGCTCCGCTGGATGTCGGGGGCAACATAGCTCTGAGCGCCACGGGCTCATTGTATGTCCACGCATGGATGACCAACGCGGCAGTCACTAACTGCGGCATGTTGGTCAACGTCGAGGGTGATATGACGATCGCGGGCGGCGCTTGGATTTATCCCGTTTCCCATCCGACCAATGGCGGATCGGTCCTGTTCCATATGCAAAACCTGACTATTGCGGACACGAATTCGGGGTTCAACGCCAACGCATTGGGATTCATGGGCGCCACGAACGCTGCAATGCACGGCTGCGGGCCGGGTGGCGGGCTAAGTGTCGGCTCCAGGGGAGGCGGCGGCGGTTATGGCGGGGCGGGCGGACGTGGCGCGAATGTTGGCGCGCTCGGCGGGTCGCCCTACGGTTCATCAAATGCGCCGGTTGATCCCGGCAGCGGCGGAGGGTATTGGGGCAACGGCGGAAACGGGGGAGGCCTTGTGCGCATTGAGGTAACCAATAGGGTTGCTCTTAACGGCGTAATCAAAGCGGATGGAGGCAAGGGCGCGGATAGCGCGGGGGAGGCCGGAGGCGGCGGGTCCGGCGGCGGGATATACGTTTTCTGCAAAAGACTGCAGGGGACCAATGCGACACTGTCCGCCAACGGCGGAACAGCGGCGCCGAGCATGGGCGGGGGAGGGGGCGGCGGACGGATCGCGGTTTGGCGAATGTTCGGGGATACCAACGGCATCAGCGCCTCGGCCAATGGCGCATTGAGCGGTTATGAGCCGGGCGAGGACGGAACGGTGGTCTTCAACTGGTGGTTTGCGCCGAAAGGAAGCCTGTTACGCACATGGTAGGGGAAATTCATGAGCATGGAATTGGTAACCGTTAAAAGAAAGGAAGGTATTCAATGATATCACGTTTATCACGTTTAGCAGTGTTCATGTTGGTGTTGTGCGGAGCTGTCAATCAAGGTTGGAGTGGTCTTCCCGATCCGGCCAAGGGCGGGAAAAACGGAGGCCCTGTTGACCTCCTCATTATTCGCGGGCGATCGAGCTGGGCGTTCGGCACACAGCCCGAACTGGACGAGAAATATCAGGCTATGCTGAAGGAACGCGGATATCGCGTCACATCCATCTTCGAATGGAGTGCGTTGAACACGAACTATCTGAATCAGTTCAACACCGTCGTTTACCTGAACCCCAGCGAATATCTGGGCGGCGGCTACTTCGACCACACGGCCTGGTGGGGCGGCTACCACATGCTGACGGTCCGCAGCAATACCGCGGTGTTGCGGCAATGGGTTCAGGACGGCGGCGGTCTGTTGATCGCGCCCGCTTTCGAGCAGGCCTGCATGCGAATGACGGAATCCCTGAATGACTTGTTCAAACCCTACGGCCTGGCAACGACCTGCGCCTGCGTGCGTGACGCGGAACGCGCCTGGTCGGTCGGTAAAGTCGGGGCGAGCAGCGTGGATTATCCATGGACTGAGCGTTTGACGGCTCACCCGGTAACGGAGGGGGTCAAACGGATTTGGTATCCCGCGTATTGCACGCGTTGGGACGACAATTACATGACCATTCCGCTGAGGCCCCTGGACAAGGCGTGGACGGTTGTCGCGCAGGCCATGCCCGGCAGCCGGTCTGAAATGCGGCGTTCCCCCGTCTATGATGACAAGGGCGACTGGACGCCCGTCGAAGGATGGGATGAGCCGGCGATCTTCATGGCGCGCGAGTTTGGAAAAGGGCGTCTGGCCGTCACGGGGCTTTCCGCATGGCATCTTTTCTACATCACCTACGCCAAGATCGGCGACGTGACCGAAAGCGCATTCTCGCGCGTGGACGGTATTTGCATGACCGAGGGCGACGGCAAGACAAAGAGCGATCTGCATCTACTGCTGGACAACACCTACCGCTGGCTGGCCGAGCCGTCGCTCAAGGCCGGCATGGGGGGATATGACGCGGCCAAGGGGATTGCCCTCGCTCCCGTGGACCACAGTAAGGACCAAACCTTTCTTTCGGGTGTCTGGGCGGACAAGGACCCGATGGTGACCGGTCCCGTACGTCCGATGAAGATTCTCGTCGGCGCCCGCGGCGCGATCAGCAGCGGCAAGGGGTCGGTGGCGGACTGGGCCGGGGCCGCGAAGAAAGCCGGCTACGACGTGATCTGCTTTACCGAACCCTTCGAGCATTTCAAGGTCGGGCAGTGGGACGCTTATGTGGCCGATTGCGTGAAATACAGTGATGAACAGGTGACCCTGTTGCCGGGACTCGATATTGACTCCGACCTTGGCAACCGGTTTCTGCTGGTGGGGCTTTACCAGGCGGTACGGACGCATCTTCTGACGCCGGATCAAAAGAAGCTCTTCTGGACGGGTCACATGATGCTGGGCATGGGCGACATCCTGCCGATCGCCGCCCGGCCCCAGTGGCTGGCCTCGGTGCGCGGCGCGCAGGGCGCCTTGCCGCCGGACTTGTATAGCCATGTGGCCGGCATCCCCATTGCCACCTACGAGGGGACGGAACAAAAGCAGGTGGATGACGGTCTCTTCGCCTACCAGTGGCACGTGTACAACTCGACGATGCCCATTCCACTCGCGGTGCACGAGGTTTCGGCGCCGGACCAGCTGGAGGCGGCGGCCAAGACCGGACTGCAGAACTACGTCAACTCCGACACGCCGGAACATGGGGCGTTCTATTTCCGGCAGGGGTTCGCGAACTATGGCGGCAACCCCGCCCGTTACTATGTCAGCAGCGGCCCCATCGTTGATGCCTGCTCCATCGATAACTGGCAGGCCCCGGCGTGGAACATCTCGCTGAAGGCGCACGGAGCACAACCGATTTCCGAGGTGCTCGTTCACGACCGGCGTGGCGTGTATCGCCGGCTTACGCCGAATGCCACAAATGTCGAGGTTCAGTTGAGCGGTGACCTCAGCGTCCAACACTGGTTCATGGTGGAACTCCGCGACGTGAAAGGCGGGAAAGGGTATCTGTCGCCCATACGCACCCTTACCCAGTACGTTTTTGCCCGCTGCCAGGACAGGCAGAACTTCTTCGGTGAACGCTTTCCATGGCTTAGTTACGTGGGGAAAATGCCGCAATCGTCCGTGCAGCCCGGCGTGCCCGGCGTGAAGCTGGAGGAGTCAATATGCTGCAAACCGCAAATGCTCTACGCGGGTTACCTGCATACTATTCTGGATTACGTGCTGGACTCGACCTATGTGCCGGCGGGGGAGCTGTATGACTACGAAAAGAAGGTCTGGTCGAAAGGTGGCCGCCAGATGCGTTATGACAACGCGCCGGTTTTCAATGAAATGCCGATGTCTGAATACGCGGCGAAAATACGGAGCATCCACTACCGGTCACGAACCGATACGCGTAACGTTTCGCCGCCTGCTTTCGTGGAAGAGTGGGCGGATATCCGACTGAAGATGGATCTGAAGGCAACGGGCGAGGTTTGGCCTGTGATCGGGAATACCGCGGCCAAGGCAAACTACGGCTATATCGGCAAGGACGGAAAGAAGGTTACCGGAACGGTCGAAAAATTCGTGGACTTACCCGCAGGAGGTTGGGCCGGGGATATCGTGGCCCTGAGTCCGCTACGCGTGGGCGCGGGCGGCGCGATCGGGTTTCCGCCGCCGCCCGACGGCAATGCCAAAGCCGGGACGGCTTATCGCGGCGGGTTCATGAAAGTGGAGACGAACAACCTGGCGGCGGTGCTTAACTCAATGGGACTGGACGGGCCGACGCCCTACACGCTCACTATGAAGCAGGGCAAGCTGAATCGGGTCATGGCAGCGATTCATTTCGACGCTGAGGACGGTGGGGCGGCGGGTCATCTGAAGGGAGCCGCCGTTCCGGCCTGGGGTCCCAAGGGGTGGAAATCCATTAATCCAGGCTATGAGGTAGGCGTGCCGCTCCGCCTGCACGGAGCAAACCCGTGCTGGCCGGCGGGGCTTTGGACGACCCGTGACGACAAGATCGAGCCGTTCGGTTTCCTCGACGGTGTCGCATTCGGGATCATGCTGGTGGACACGGACGCCGACTTTTATTTCGGCAACCTGCTGACCGCGAGCGATGCTAATCTCAACCTGGCGTTCGGGGCGGAATGGACGAAAGACCGAGCCGTGATCGAGGTGAACAATCCCACGGACAAGGCAATCACCGCAACGGTCCGGACAGCCGGAGCTATCCCCGGCCGGAAGGCATTTGAACAGAAGGTGACGGTTCCCGCCGGGAGCACCATATATGTGGAGGCAAAATAGATGAGCGCCGGATGCGGCGTGGATTGCAAAAAAAACAAGAGAGGAGAACATGTTGCCGGAGATATTTGTTTCTGAGCTTCAAACAGCGCTGGCCTCAGCTGACGCTGCGGGCCGGACGCGTCTGCTAAAGGAAGCTTTGCGGCGGTCGTTTGCCGACCTGCCGCCGATCGTTGACGAGCTGCGTAACTCCGATTTGTCTGTGTCTCCTGCGACCGCATTGGCATATGCCGAACACCTGGTCGCGCGGCGTCTTCCGTTGGTGGACGGCACCGCACGGGATTGGGCCGAGCCGTGCAATTGGTATTGCGAACGGGGCGAGTCCAGCGCGGAAAAGTCGCCGGTTCTCATGCCCCAGCGCATGGCCTTCTTGGGATCGCTCGTCAGCGCCTATCGTCATACCGGCGAGGATCGTTACGCGCGCGCCGCGCATGATTACATCATGGACTATGTCGCCCGCTATTGGAGCGAACCGCGCGCCGTTCCGTCCTTGGACAACTGGTTGGACGTCGGCATTCGCATCGGGCATTGGTGGCACATGCATCTGCATGGCGGACTCTATACCGCCCTGCGCGAATGGCATGAACATCCGCTGTTTTCCGGCGATGACCTTGCGGCAATTCTGAGAGCCGTCACACATATGACTAACGCGCTGTTGCCGGAAATGGCGCTGGGCAGCAACTGGCGCATCCATCAGTTGAGCGGAGTGTTCACTCAGGGGCTCTGTTATCCCTTCATGCGGGACGCCGTAACCTGGTTGCAGACAGGAGTCAACGGGCTCAATGAGGAATTTCAAATGCAGTTTCTGGCTGATGGCAGCCATGAGGAGTTGAGCGTCGGCTACGGAGCGGGAGTCTGGAGTGTGTTCGTGAGGTTTTTCGCATTGAGCCGCGAAAAGCCGGAGCTTGGACTGCGGATCGAACCAGCGGTGATCGAGCGGATACAAGAATATTATCTGGGCAGCAAAAAACCTTTCGGCAAATCGGCAGGCATGGGCGATGTGTGGGCAATTAGGAACGATGCGGAGTTGCGGCGCGATTCAAGCCCGAGCACTCGACTCGGCGAAGACGGCAGCGTCATGAGCGATCGGTGGGCGGAATTGCGGGAAAACGCGGAATTGACGGGCAGGTACATCGCTTCCCCTTCTTCCACCTTCATTCTTGACGGCGCGCCTGAGCCGGATTGGACTACTCGGTTCAACCGTTCATCGGGCTATCTTTACATGCGTAACGGATGGAAGTCGGATAGTCTGTACATGAGCGTCAATCTTGGATATTACGCCAATTGTCATTGCCACTACAGCCTGCTGGGGATCGAGGCCGCGGGCTTCGGGCGCGAGTTCATCGTGGATCCCGGTAACAGCGATTACAGTGGTCGTCCCATTAACGCGAATTTCCGGCGCACCCGTGCTCACAGCACTATGACTGTTGACGGATTGAATCAGTCTGCGCACAGCCCGGTAGCGGTGTCGCGTCTGATCATTGGCGATCATTACGACTTCGCCGTTGGAGCATATCGAGGTGGTTATCTGAACGGTTCACCTTTTAATTCATGGGAAGGCGGCCTGTCGGCGTCGCATTTTCGACATGTTCTGTTCGTAAAAGACGATTACTGGATTGTTCTGGATGCCATGACAACTCATCCTGGGCATTCGATAGAAACGCGGTTCCAGCTCATGCCAACAGTCGTGCGGCCGCTGCCCGGAGGCGGATATCGCACTGGGTACGCCGAGGGAAACCTCGCCTTGATCCCGCTTGCCTGGGAAGGCTGGGAATACGGAATCCATGAAGGCGAAGAGAATCCGATAGAGGGTTGGCTGCCGGCGCAGGGACACCGATTCGTGCCCGCGCCCGTATATAAGGCCGTCAAACAGGCTTCCGGAGAGGCAGACTGGCATGGAACCTTGCTGTTCCCATATCGCGGCTCGGAACCGCCGCGTATCGAGCTGCGCAAGTCGGACCTCGGCGCCATTGGGTTCGGGTTCGAAATCGAAACTGATGAATGGAGAGATGTTGTTTTTATATCCAACTCGTGGTTTCCGCGTCCCTATCGTATCGGTGCCGTGGAATCCGACGCCCCGTTATGCCACCAGCGGCTTGTTAAAGGCAATCCCGTTCGGGGCTGTGCATGTGAAGGAAACTATCTGCGCATTGGGGATGCCGCCGTTTTCAGTGCGCCCGGCAGTCTGCTTGCCCGCGAATTCGAGTATGGCAAGACTATTAAAACAAAAACAACTCAACCGCGATACAAGAACCGCTGAACAACAGTTCGAACATGCGAAACGATGGATACAATCGCTGGATGAGCCGGAAGTGATCCTTTCGCCCTTCATAAAAAGGGCGCGGCGCGTCCTCTTTCGTAAGAAATAAGTTGAATGTGAGATCTGAAAATGAATGTAATATTGCAGGTTGGCGCGGCTGAAATTGAGTGGAGCACCCGGGAAGGAAACGGAGCGCCTGTGCTTTACGGCATAAGCGGCGTTGAAATTGAAGGTGTTCAGCTCATGGATCGCTCGTTTCCGTCAACTTTTGTGCTCCAGGGTCCCGACGGATGGGATTATCGAGCATTTCGTATGTGCGACAAGATTAAGGAAGACGAAGCAACTGTAATCCGCACACAAGCTGTCGGCTTGGCGCAGGATGAAAGCTGGAAAAAAGACCAGTACGATTTCAATATTCTGCTGGTGAAACGACCAAGACCCACTCCTCCGCTTTTTGTGGATTTTATCTTTACACCGCGCGAAATGAGGTTTCGTGAAGCCTTGTTCCCAGGGTTCCGTCTTGATATCCGCTTCCGCGCCGAGGGTGCGCGGATCGGTCGCTTAATGTGGCGCCAGCATTGGGAGGTCGGGGGGCGCGCAGACGGCGGAAAATTATACTTTCAAAGCATGATCGCCCCCCCGGTTCATGAGTTCACGCAGGATAGCACATGGAGCAATGTCTGCTGGAAAACGCTTCTCAAGCCTCTCGACGAGGATAATGTCTCCATGCAGTTCAATCAACGCTGCGCCTATCATCAGTTGTTCGACATGTTGCGAACCGAAGAAGGAGTGTTCCTGGGTTATTTTGAGCAGGCTCAAAGTGTTCAGACGGTCTGCCAGAAAAATCCCGGAGAGGACTGTTACCACGTATGGGAAAGCCAGGAATTCCCCCTTTCCTCCGGAGCGTTTATTTCCGGAAAGACGATCCTTTTCGGGCGTGGCGCCGGAAAAACGGAGGCGCAAGCCCGCAACATCTGGTTCGATGTGAACCGCCATATTGAGGATGATTACAGGCGACAGACGGGGATTCGCAAAAGCCGCCTGCTTCCGACGGTAATGGCCCGCGGATGGGCGACTCTCCCTGTCGGTGACAAGTTGTTCTTCGGTGATCTTACGAAGAAGATTCCTGCGGAAGACTATCTGGAAATGCTGGGGCGAAACGTGATGCCGGATCTTTACGCGAAGGGTGTGCGCCGATTTTGGATGCGGCCCTTCTCGACAAACGACGTTACCGAACTTATGTTTCATCGAAAAGCGGATGACGGACGCGGAATTCTTGACGGCGACTGGCAGATCGGTTCTTGCTGCTGCGTATGGGATTACAAGCCCTCGCGCATGTTCGGCGGAGTCGCCGCTGCAAGACGCTTTTACGAACTCGGAAAAGCCATCGGCATGGAGGTCGGAATATGGGTAGGCAACCATCTTTCTCCAAAGGCTCCTATTCTAAGAGAACATCCGGAGTGGGTTCTCAAGAGCGCCGGGTTCGATAATCCCTCCGGCGGTTATGATCCGTTCATCATCGCTGTCGTGGATTGGAATTCCGGCGCTCGGGAATGGATACTCAATGACCTCTTGGCATGGAAAGCGAATTGCGGACTTGATTTCGTGTTTTTCGATTCTTTCGGCAATCTCGGCCTGAAAAGCCGCAACTACGCGCGCGACGATCTCGCCGATAATTTCAAGGGCGTTATGAAGTTTCTGGCGGCCCTCACCGCCGCCGGCATAGATGTGATCGTGGAGGGACGCAGTTTCATAGGCTCGCCCTATTTCGGCATCGCTAACGACGGCAACATGCAGAGTGAGGTGGATCCGTTGATCGGGCAGAACAGCCTGGGATGGTATCTGGGTGAAGAGGACATGCTTACAGGTTGCCAGGTTTTCACAAGCCATAACGCTCAGGTGGATCGGGATCGTCTCGTCGGAATGCATTTCCGAGCCATGGCCAATGCCGGCATGATTACCGTGCACGGTGGTCCTGAAACTCTGTGGGATCATATCCGCATATACAATCGGCTCAATGCTCATATGGAGACGCGAACGATTTTGGAAGACGGCCTGGGTGTCGTGTGGGATTCACAAGCCGGAACACGGGTTTTCTTCGCTTGTCGCGAGGGAACGTTTCCGCTGAACAAAAAGAAGTCGGTGCGTCAGGTCATGGCTGATGGTTTTCGAGACTTGGGGAAGACGACGCGCCTTTCAGTAAGACCCTGCGAAGCGTATCTGATCGAGTAGCGCCGGTCGCCGCATATAGCGGTTGGTCCTTCCGGAAATAGCGTGTGATTTTTTGGCGCTTCGTACGCAACGACCAA
>CAYWJE010000099.1:0-11595 GCA_964458525.1 uncultured Verrucomicrobiota bacterium | reverse complement strand
CATCGCAGGAGGGCGGCGGTATCTCCATATCAATGCCGCCGGGGATATCGAACGCCTACTGGTTTCAGGCGTTCAACGCCACCTCGTGGTCCTTGATCCTGGGAACCCCGATGCTGCTGTACATGAGAAACCTTGGAGCATCGGGAACGGTTCTGGGCATAACCACGGCGCTTATCCCGCTCTTCAGCGTCCTCCAGATTCCGGCGGCAAGCTTCGTCGAAAAAATCGGGTACAAGCCTTTCCTCGTGCGCGGCTGGGCATCGCGAAGCATCTTCATACTTGGAATAGCCATTATCACGCTGCTCCCCGAGTTCGTTACGCCGCGTATGCGGATTGGATTGATACTTCTGATGCTCGCCTGTTTTGCGGTGGCGCGCGGCGTTTCCATGGCCGGATACCTGCCTTGGATCACCGGCATAGTCCCGGAATCACTGCGAGGCGCTTTCCTGTCGCGCGACACGATGTGCATGTATATTGCGATCACAAGCACCATGCTTCTATCCACCCTCTGGGTGGGCATTTTCCCCTCCCCCAGGGCATTTGGCGCCATGTTCCTCTTCAGCTACCTCGCCGCGCTGGGCAGTCTCTTCTTCCTCCGGCGCATCCCCGAACTTCCCGCCGAAGCGCCATGTTCGTCAAGCGGTCATCCGCCCTGGGGCGCGATGCTCGTCTATCCGCCTTTCTTCAAGTACATATCGTTCACGGTGGTCTTCAACATGTTCGTATCCGCGCTCGGTGTGATCTGGGTGCCATTTATGAGGGATAACTACGGAGCGCCCGGCACTCTCATCCTGGGGCTGTCGGCCTACGCCAGTGTGATCGGAGCGATCGCATCGCGACTTACGGGATCGGCGGTGGACAAGTTCGGCAGCCGTCCACTGCTCGCTTTCGCCAGCGGACTGGTGATCATATCTCAAAGCCTCTGGATGACCATCGCAGCGGATGCCCTGCCGCGGACGACCCTGCTATTGATCACGGCGACAACCTTCAGCGCCAGCGGCTTCGCCATGATAGCAGTGGCCGGCATGCGGCTCCTGATGGGGCTGGTTCCCGTGATGGGAAGAAGCCATTTCTTCGCCATAAGCAACGTTGCCAACAGCCTGACTCTCGGCTTTATGCCGATCGTCTGGGGATTGCTCCTCGACGCGGCGACACGCGGCATGGCTGACGTTTCCAGCGCAAATTCCGGGTGGACGTGGAACCAATACAGTATCCTGTGGGCCGTGGCGGTGGCGGGAATGCTTGCCGCGCAGCTCCTGCGCATGCGGCTTGATGAGCCCAGAGGAATTACCACCGAGGAATTCATGCGCATTCTCTTCGTCAAGTCCCCGGGGCGCATGATAGCCAGGATAATAATGCCGCTGCGCCGCCTGCTGCCGCCGGGATAGCGGCGCATCAGGGACATTTATCCCGCGGAGGCGCTGAGGCGCAGAGGTTCATTGTTCAGTGCCATCCTCCGCGCGAGCTATCTTCCCGTCTGTCTCCAACAGTCCGTGCTTGACTTTTTCATTCTCGCGCCCTTTCATATAGCCGCTTTTGTCGTAGGCCACCGCAACAAGTCGGAAAGCTCCATGTCCGGACAAGAACCATTACTTGAAACGTCGAGAACGGGCACCGAGTTGCTCTTACGCCTAAAAGGCCCGTGGGACAGGCTGTCCGCGCTGCCCGCCTTCCCCGCCGGGGAGACCGATAATGCCGCGAGAGTTACATTCGACACGGGCAGTTTGACCTCGTGGAATTCGGCGCTGCCGGTTTTCGCCCTAAGGGCCATGGAATACTGCCGCGCACACAACATCGCCATTAACCTCTCCGGCCTGCCCGATGGCGCGCGCCGTCTTGTCGGTCTTGCGCAAACCGTGCCGGCCAGGACGGACGCGGAAGAGTCCGGGGAGGGCGGATTCCTGCATGAACTGGGGCTTTCGGTGCTGGGCGCAAGGGACTCGGTGGCTGGCGTGCTCGATTTCATCGGCCAATTCGCGATAGCTGTGTGGCGAATGATTATAGGAAAAGCACGGTTCAGGCGCGTTGACTTTTACGAAGCGCTCGATCAGAGCGGACCGAAGGCAATCGGGATAATCTCGCTGATAAGCGTGCTCGTGGGCACGATTCTGGCTTTCATCGGGGCGGTTCAGTTGCAATTGTTCGGAGCGGAGATATATGTCGCCAACCTGGTTTCGATCGGCATGATGAGGGAGATGGGCGCGCTGATGACCGCGATAGTGATGACCGGCAGGACGGGCGCGGCATTCGCCGCGCGCCTGGGCACCATGCAGGTGAATGAGGAGGTGGATGCGCTGAGGACCATGGCGTTCGATCCCGTCGAATTCCTGGTCCTGCCACGCGTGATAGCCATGTGCCTGATGATGCCGCTGCTCACGATCTACTCGAACGTGCTCGGCGTGATAGGCGGAGCAGTGGTGGGCGTCTTCATGCTCGACATCACCCCTCTCCAGTACTACATGCAGACGAGGGCGGGAACGAACCTGCATGGCGTGGCGGCAGGCCTGATCAAAAGCGCGGTTTTCGCGCTGCTCGTGGCGCTGTGCGGCTGCCTGAACGGGATCCGCTGCGGACGAAGCGCCCTGGCCGTGGGCGAGGCGACCACGAACGCGGTGGTCTCCGGGATCGTGGCCATAATCGTGGCCGACTCCCTGCTGAATATCATTTACATAGTCATCGGGTTCTGATCGAGTGACAGGCAATCATGGACAATACTGCTCAAGCTGAAAGCCTGAACGGACCGCACATCGAGGTAAAAGGCCTCACAATGGCGTACGGGAGTTTCGTGATCCAGAAGGACCTGACCTTCACTATCAACCGCGGCGACATATTCATCATTATGGGCGCAAGCGGCTGCGGCAAGAGCACCCTGCTGCGCCACATGGTGGGGCTCAAGGAGCCCGCGGACGGAAGCGTGATGATCAACGGCGAGAGTTTCTGGGATCAGGACGAGGAAGGACGAAACAGGCTTATGAGAAAGATGGGCGTCATGTTCCAGGGCGGCGCGCTGTGGAGCTCGATGACCCTTCTGGAGAACGTGTCCCTTGCCATGGGCGAATATACGAACCTGTCGCCACGCGATGTGGAAGAGCTTGCGTCCTACAAGCTTGCGCTGGTCGGACTGAAGGGCTTTGAGAATTTTTATCCCTCGGAGATCAGCGGCGGCATGCAGAAGAGGGCGGGGCTGGCCCGCGCGATGGCGCTCGACCCCGAAATGCTTTTTTTCGATGAGCCGTCGGCAGGGCTGGACCCCATAAGCGCCAAGCTGCTCGACGACCTGATACTGGAGCTCAACGGCAGCCTCGGCGCGACAGTGGTGGTGGTCACGCACGAGCTTGCAAGCATCTTCGCAATCGGCAATAATGCAGTCTTCCTCGACCCCGAATCAAAGACCATGATCGCTCAGGGCAGGCCCTCCGATCTACTTGAAAGCTCTCCGGACCCGAGGGTGCGATCCTTCCTGCGGAGGGGAAAGGACGCAGGGGGCGGCGGAGCGGTTGAAACAGCAGGCGGAGCAAAAGTATGAGCAAGAAAAAGAACGCGGCGGCCATCGGCGCCTTCGTGATGGGCGCGGCGGCGCTGGCAATAACGCTGATCATCGTCTTCAGCAAGGGCTCGCTCTTCGATGATAAATACAAGGCCATTCTGTATTTCGAGGAGAGCATCAACGGGCTGGAAGCCGGCGCGCCGATTGATTTCATGGGCGTGCAGATCGGAAGCGTCGTGCGCGTGGATCTCGTGGTGGACGTGACAAACGGAACGTCCGTCCGGCCGGTGACCATCGCGTTGGAAGAAAAGCGTATAACTTTTGTGGAATCCGGAAGCATTGATTATGACATGGACGAATGGATTGAGATGCTGATCCAGGAAAGGGGACTGCGCGCGCAACTGGTCAGCCAGAGCATGCTCACAGGGAAGCTGAAGATCCACATGCTGCTCCAGCCAAAAACACCGGTGAACCGCAAGAGGCTGCACCCCGACCTTCCTGAAATACCCACGATCCCTTCCGCCCAGGCTTCTCTGGTCAAGTCCATCGAAGAACTTCCTCTTCACGACATCATCCAGGACCTCCGCGACACTGCGCGCGGCATAAAAACGCTGGTGAACGACAAGGAGACCCGCGATGTGATCACCAATCTCAATTCGACGCTCGTGCGGCTTGAATCAACCCTTGCGGCAGCAGACCGGTTCCTCAAGAACTCGGGCGCGCTGCTCGATGGGGTCGCCGGGGACGCGCGTCCGCTGCTCAGAAAGGCATCTGCTTCCATGGAAACGCTCGACGGCACGCTCACCAATGCCGCTGTGCTGATGGCGACACTCAACGCGCAGTCGCCGGCGCTCATCGCCTCTCTCACAAAACTGTCGAACGAACTGGACGCGGCGCTGGACGACCAATCGCCGTTTCACACTTCGCTGCTCGACACGCTCCGGGAACTGCAGCGGGCGCTCCAGTCCTTCAGCAATCTCACAGATTACCTGAACCGCTATCCGGAAGCCCTGATACAAGGGAAGAAAAAGGAGTGATTCAATGAAAACACATGAATTTCCGCCGGGCATTCTTGTCCCGGCACTTTCACTCGCGGCCCTGCTGGCATGCGGCTGTATGTCGAGCCCGGGATCTCGCTTCTTCGTGCTGCCATCCGCCCTTCCGTCCGGGCCCGGCCACGAGCTTGACCTCGCCTCGACCAGGCATCTGGTGGGCATCCTGCCCGTGAAGCTTGCGCCGTACCTGAACGGGCCACAGATCGTGACCCGGATTGACGATGAAGAAGTGAAGGTTGACGAATTCAACCGCTGGGGAATCCCGCTGGACGACGGCATAGGCGCCACGCTCGCCACGGGCATGCTGCTGAACCTGCCCGAAACTTACGTGGACGTCCACCCATGGACCGGGAGCGGCGCCTTCGACTGCCAGGTGAGCGTGCAGGTTCTTCGCTTCGACGGGGCGCTGGGCAGGAGCGCCACACTGATCGCGGAATGGACCGTGGTGCGCGGCAGAAACCCGGCCGACATCGTTGCGAGAAAGATCTCGCGCTACAGCCTTCCGGTAGAGGGGAACGACTACCCGGCCCTTACCCGGACAATGACCCGGCTTATCATCAGCCTTTCAGAGGATATCAGCGCCGCCATACGGGAATCCGATGTGTTCAAGGATAAAGGGGTCAATCCAGAGTCTGCCTGAATTTTCAAAAACACCCAGTCTCAGCGCCAACACGGCGAAAACACACTGCGGCATCGGGGCGGGTGGCAGACACACGCCCGCACTTTCTTCCATCACCTGTCGAGATGCTGACCACATTAACATTGCGAGACAGACAATGGGATGATATAATTACCGCTATATTTCAGATATTATCGGGAGGGAGTATCTCATGGAAAAGAGCACGCAGAAAGTACAGGAAGCTTTACAGAACGCGCAGGCTGCGGCCCATCGGTCCGGACACCAGGAGGTTGACAGTGACCACCTGCTTCTCGCGCTGCTTGAACAGGAGGACGGGCTTGCCGCCCAATTGTTCGAGCGGATGGGCATATCAACGAAATCGATCAAAGGACGGGTGGAGGAAGCTCTTACCAGGCGGTCCAGCGTGAGCGGGCCAGGCGCGGAGGCCGGCAAGGTCTACGTAACCCAGAGCCTGAACCGCATACTGGCCAAGGCAAGCGAGGAAGCGAGCAGGGTCAAGGACGAATATATCTCCGTCGAGCACATTCTTCTCGCAATGCTCGACGAACCCGATTCGCCCGCGGGGCGCATCCTCAAGGAGGCAGGCGTGCTGCGCTCCCGCTTCCTCGAGACACTCATGAAGGTGCGCGGCAACCAGCGCGTGACCAGCGAGAACCCGGAGGAAACTTACGAGGCGCTCAAGAAATACGGCATGGACCTGGTAGAGATGGCCAGGCGAGGGAAGATGGATCCTGTCATCGGCAGAGACCAGGAAATAAGAAGCGTGATCCGGATACTCTCGCGCAAAACCAAGAACAACCCTGTCCTCATCGGGGAGCCTGGCGTCGGCAAGACCGCCATAGTCGAGGGCCTGGCCCACAGGATAGTCCGCGGCGACGTGCCGGACGGACTGAAGGACAGATCGCTCTTCGCCCTCGACATCACCTCGCTCCTTGCCGGCGCTAAATACAGGGGCGAATTCGAGGAGCGTCTCAAGGCCGTGTTGAACGAGATCAAGAACTCGGAGGGCAAGATCATCCTCTTCATAGACGAACTGCACATGATCGTGGGAGCCGGCAAGACCGAGGGCTCTTCCGACGCAGGCAACATGCTCAAGCCCATGCTGGCCCGCGGCGAATTGCACTGCATCGGCGCAACAACCCTGGATGAATACCGCGAGCATATCGAGAAGGACGGCGCCTTGGAACGCCGGTTCCAGCCGATCGTCGTGGATGCGCCGTCCGTCGAGGACACCATATCCATCCTGCGCGGACTCAAGGAGCGGTTCGAAATCCATCACGGCGTCCGAATACAGGACGGGGCGCTCGTGGCCTCGGCGATCCTTTCCAACCGGTACGTGAGCGATCGCTTCCTTCCGGACAAGGCGATAGACCTGATGGACGAAGCATGCGCCTCGATCCGCACGGAAATAGATTCAATGCCAGCCGAACTCGACGAAGTCACCAGAAGGGTCATGCGCCTCGAGATCGAAGAGGCCGCCCTGAAGAAGGAAAAGGACAAGGCCAGCCGCGCAAGGCTCGATGAGCTCAGGAAGGAACTGGCGGAATTGAAGACCAAGGCCGGCGCCATGAGGGCACGCTGGCAGAACGAGAAAGAACTACTCGGCAGGCGCCAGGCCATTCGCGAAAAGCTGGAGAACAGTCGCCGCGAAAGCGAGGAAGCCGAGCGCAGCTACGATCTCGAAAAAGTCGCCAAACTCAGGCACGGCGACATACCGGATCTTGAGCGCCAACTGAAGGCAATAGACGCGCTTGTCACGGAAAGCGGCGAACAGTCGCCGATGGTGAGGGAGGAGGTAACCGAGGAGGAAATCGCCGAAGTGGTTTCGCGGTGGACGCGAATCCCGCTGACCCGCCTGCTGGAGGGCGAGCGCGAAAAGCTGCTGCGCCTTGATTCGGTGCTCCATGAGCGGGTAGTGGGCCAGGACCAGGCGGTGCAGGCGGTCGCCGATGCCGTGGTCCGGGCGCGGGCGGGAGTGAAGAACCCGCAGCGTCCGATCGGATCCTTCATATTCCTCGGCCCGACGGGCGTGGGCAAGACGGAGCTGGCCAAGGCGCTGGCGGCAGCGCTCTTCGACTCCGAAGAGAATATGATACGGATAGACATGAGCGAGTACATGGAGAAGCACAACGTGTCACGGATGGTCGGATCCCCACCCGGCTACATCGGTTACGAGGAGGGCGGCCAGCTCACGGAGGCGGTCAGGCGCAAGCCTTACGCGGTGCTGCTGTTCGACGAGATCGAGAAGGCGCACCAGGACGTGTTCAACATCCTGCTCCAGTTGCTCGACGAGGGACGCCTCACCGACTCGCACGGACGGACGGTGGATTTCAAGAACACCGTGGTCATAATGACAAGCAACATGGGCTCCCACATTCTGCTCGAGGGTATTAACCGGAAAGGCCACATCTCGGACGAGGCCCGGAACGAGGTCATGATGGCGCTGCGCGCGCAGTTCCGGCCCGAGTTCCTGAACAGGGTGGACGATATAGTGCTCTTCGAGCCCCTCACGGAGAAGGAGCTCGAGCGGATAGTCGAGCTGCAGGTGAAGGAGCTTCAGGAGCGACTGGCCGATCGCAGAATCACCGTCGAGCTTTCGGAAGATGCCAAGCTGTATGTGGCCAGGAAGGGCTACGATCCTGTCTACGGCGCACGTCCGCTGAAACGCGTGATCCAGCAGGAAATAGAGACGCCCGTGGCCAGACTGCTGCTCTCCAGCGACAAGACTGAAGGCGTGAACATCAGAATCAGCGCCGGCGATGGTGTATTAAACTGCGAACGTTCTTGAAAACGGATGAAAACTGTCGCTATTGCAATTGATCTCTCGACCAACGCGGCGAACATCGCGGCGCTGAGTGGCGGCAACACGATAGCCGAGCGCGCCTGGACCGAGACCCGCGCGCGGACCGCGCTGTTCGACATGATTCCCGCGCTGCTTGAAGAGGCCGGAGCGGACTTGGACTCAGTGGTTTGCTACGTTGTGGGGCTCGGCCCCGGCTCGTACATGGGTCTGCGCATTTCGCTCTCCGCCGCCGCAGCGCTCGCGCTGCCGGATCAAAAACCGGTTTATGGCGTCAACAGCGCGGAACCGATCGCCGCAGCCGCCATGGCGGAGTTTTCGTGCAATTCAGCGGCGGTGGTAGGCGACGCCCGGAGAGGGTTTCTGTGGCTCAGGATGTTCGGAGCGTACCAGGAATCGCGCGAGCACGAAGGACAGGATGAGACATGGCGGCTGATCAAGCCGGAGGAACTTGGCCGGCTGTGTCCGCCGGGCACCGCAATCGCGAGCCCGGACTGGGACAGAATCGGGACAATTCTTGAGCAATCGGTCCCGGATTCGGTGTTGCTTCTCAAGGAGCGGCGGACGCCATCGGCCGCAGTGATCGGCCGGATTGCGTATGAAAGAGCCAGGGCGGGCAGCGAGCCCGAGCCGCTTTCGCCGATATACATCAATCCCGCCGTTTCACAGAACTGTCGCAGAGCTTGACAAGCGCCCGATAATTCGCAAATATTCTTACCTGTTTGATTCCAAGGCACTGTCGTCGTTCTGAAAAAAAAGCCATGAATCTGCCGTTTGTCCAAGAAGTCATTCCTTTCCTGGCAGGGTGTCTGTGCCTGTTTGGAGGGGCGGGGCTGGTGTCCAGACTGTTCAAGCGTCGAAAGACGGCCATCTTTTTTTATGCCCTTGCCATCATCTCATCCTGCTACATGCTGTATTTCTTTCGGGACCCGGAGCGGACCTCTCCGACCGATCCAGGGGCGGTGCTCTCGGGCGCCGATGGCGTGGTCATGGCCGTAAAGGAAGTTGGCAAGCACGAGCTGCTGGGGGTTGAGACGGTGCGAATCAGCATATTCCTCTCACTCTTCGACGTTCACGTGAACCGCGCCCCCATCTCCGGAAAGGTCACAAAGCTGGGATATTTCCCGGGCAAGCGCTATTTCACCTTTATGGAAGAATCATCCGAACATAACCAGCACAGCGAGATCCTGATCGAAGGCGTGGAAACAACTTGCCTCGTCAAGCAGATAACGGGGCCTGTGGCGCGCAGGGTCGTGTACTGGCTGGACCTAGATCAGGAGATCGCCGCGGGCGACAGGATAGGCATGATGAAGTTCGGGTCGCGCCTCGATATGTACCTGCCCATTCAGGACGTCGAGGTGCTGGTTAAAGAGGGCGACAGGGTGACGGCCGGCGAGACAATCGTCGCGAGAATCGCGGGGCCGGCTGCGGAAGATGAAATGGATATTGCATCCGAAACACCCGATGTCGTAACTGATTGATTTTTCGAACGTGACTACTCAGCTTGCGTGTAATTTGACGGCCGCACAAGGCGCCTGCCCGCAGTGCTTGCGCACAGGCGCTGCAGGCGGGCCTGTCCCGCCGATCTCTGATACAACCAGCTGAGTAATTACTTTCGAACACAAAAAGGGAGGCGGTTTTCACAATGACTTGGCGACAGATCATACCCACAATATTAACGCTGCTGGCTATGCTTTGCGGCTTTTTCAGCATTCTCCTCTCCCTGGAGGGACACCAGCACTACCTTCGCGCCGCGCAATTCATAATGTTGGCCATGATCCTCGACGGGCTTGACGGGAACCTGGCCCGCAGGCTGAAGGGAACCAGCCCTTTCGGCGCAGAACTGGACACTTATGTTGACATGACCGCTTTCGGACTGGCGCCAGCCGTGCTGATCTACCAGTTCGCCCTTCACGGCTTCTTCGTATGGCGCGTGCTCATGACAGCATCAGTTGTGCTCTCCGGAGTCATTCGCCTGGCCAGGTTCAAAGTCAACGACGTTTACCGCGGCCAGGCCGGCTACTGCGGGCTTCCCATAACGGCCAGTGCCGGCTGGGTGGCGCTGTTCGTATTTCTGAGCGAAATCGGCGCCTACGGCGAGATCTTCAACCTGTACCAGGGGCCAGTGGCCATCTTGTTTCTGATCGGCGTAATCGCAATGATCTCGCTCCAGGTTTCGAACGTCCGCTATCCCAAACCTTCCAAGAAAATGGCCATCTTCGTGCCATGCGTGGTGCTAGTGATGCTCCTTTTTATTCCGTTCGGCGATGTCGCTCGAATATCCGCAATGCTAATGGTGGTGCTCGGGCTGGCTTATGTCATCATCGGACCCTTCTTCGTGAGCTACCAGAAGCGACGCTCAAACGGGAAGGCCACCTGCGCATGAGCAAGAATAAACCCCAGCGCGCCCGTCTCCTCGGCAGCATACTGAACGATCTTGACAAGTATGTCGTATCGCTCCAGGAACAGGGTATCAAAAGCATCAAGTGTCCTCCTGGCTCATCCCTCGGAAAAATCGCGCACAAACGTCCGGCACGCGTGAAGGACAATGCCCCCCGCAATGTTTCCCCGGCCTTGAACGCGCCCGTTCCTGCGGCGTCCGCCCCGATTTCCGAAGCCTTGAAGCAGGTGCAGCACGAGATTGCCGATTGCCGGAAATGCAGGCTGTGCGAGAAGAGGAACAAGACAGTGCCGGGCCAGGGCGCCGAGCATCCTGATATCCTTTTCGTCGGGGAAGGGCCGGGCCGCGACGAGGACGCACAGGGAATAGCATTCATCGGCGCCGCAGGAAAGCTGCTGACGAATATAATCGGGGCGATGGATTACGAACGCGAAGAGGTTTTCATAGCGAACGTCGTCAAGTGCCGTCCCCCGGAGAACCGCAAACCGCTTCCCGATGAAATGGAAGCATGCCTCCCCTACCTCAAGGCACAGATAGCCGAATTGCGGCCGAAGATAATAGTCACGCTGGGCGCGACAGCGCTGGAGGGCCTGATCGGTCCGCCCGTGACCATAACACGCCAGCGCGGTAAATGGCTGGAGTTCGAAGGCATACCGCTCATGCCGACCTTTCATCCATCCTATCTGCTCCGCAACCAGGCCGCCAAGAGGCCGGTGTGGGAGGACATGCAGGCCGTGCTCAAAAAACTCGGACGCAAGCCGAGGAAGATGCCTGCCGCGCCGGCCAAGTGACATGGCGTGAGAAGCGTTGTTCTTCTAACGCGGGCGCAAGCCCGCCCGCCTGCAACGCTTGTGCGTAAGCACTGCGGGCAGGCAACCCAAGAAAGAGGGACAGGATAACAGGATGACGGGATTTCTTCTTACCCTGTCAATCCATTGCGCAAGTCGGCAAAATGCATCACTTATTGCAGTCTCAACAAGTGCATCAGCTGACTCACAGCGGATATCAATCCAGATGTGCATTTTGCCGATCCATTATCTCTCTACCCACCTCTCGAACCTGACTTACTGGCAAATTTCAAGATCATTCCGGAAAGCCAGCCTCATTCATGAGCGGCTATCAGTGACACTCACTCAGTCTATACCGAACATTACGACAGCTCAAAAGAATGGCTTTCCGGCTCTTGATCAACAGGATCATCCTGTTATCCTG
>CAYWJE010000098.1:0-11634 GCA_964458525.1 uncultured Verrucomicrobiota bacterium | reverse complement strand
AGTCGGATTTGTTTGACTCATTTACTCAAACAATCGAAGTTTAAGGAGCTAATCAAGGCCTAACCTCCTAATTGTCCCGGCATTTTGCCAATCCCTTCTGCTACGTTGCATCTGGAACAGTCAGCGGCATATTCACGGGCTTATACGTGACAATGTTTGCGTGGGTATCGTTTTTGAGGCGATATGGATTTCGTCGCTCGCATAATCGGCGGTCCGCGTGTTTTCATGCGAAAACCACTATGGTGTAAATGATAGTAGATCAAGCGGGATCGACAATAAGCGTTTGCTTCCGGGCATGTTCACACTTAAACAAGTGTGAACATGGGTGGGAACAGCTTGGCAACTCATTGTATATGGCGCTCGGATTATTAAGATCGAAGCCCTCTGTAATTATATCCTCTTTAGCAGAACACTTTTTCCATCCTGAATGTTTTCGCCGGTCAATATCCACGCTACATCTTCAGGAAACATCTGTGCTTCAGCGGCGACGGACCCAACCAGCCTCCGGCGTTCCCCTCGCGCGGCCCGGGGTGGGCGGGCCTGACCCAAATTCCCGTTATTTGACAGAAATTGCATTCGTTGAAAATCTGGATGCGTCCTTAATGCCCTCCCTGATGCCCGCAGTCTGCTTTTCCGGCGCCGAATCTCCCTGGACCATTACAGTTACCACTCATCTCAACTCGCAAGCACTTCCGATTCACTCCGGAGGATGAGTTTCTGTCTCGATTTCGAAACGATCGCCGAACGATTTCACCGTGACATGCCCGTGCAGGCCGTTGACGTATGCGGGATAACGCTTTGCCAGGTTCCGGACCCGGGCGGAGCGGTCGGACATCCAGAGGCCCGCTGGCGAGGGGACGATCATGGCGCGCGGGCTGACGGCGTGAAAGAACTCGTCCGGAGCCAGTCCATCCGTGCCGTGGTGCGGCACTTTTAACACGTCAGCCTTGATAGGGACGATGTCCGCATTTTCTGCTATGTATTTTCCAAGAGCGTGGTTTAAGTCCCCGGGGAACAGGTATCTCATTTCTCCGTGTTCGACCATTATGACGGCTGAAGTGTCGTTGATGTCGGTGGGTCCGACGGGCGTATCAATGCCGTCAAACACATACAGCACGCGCATCATGATTCCCCTGCCGAGCGCCCATTCAGTGCTGGCTTTCATGGCGATGACCGGGATGTCGCGGGCGGCGCACTCGCGGAGTATCTCGTCAATTTCCTGATTGTTGCAGCCCCAGTATTCCCTTTCCACGAGTTCGGGCGCTGGCGGGTTGAAGTAGACCGAATCCGCCGTGATCCCGTTCCGCAGCAGATAAGGAAGAGCCCCGTAGTGGTCGTTGTGAGCATGTGAAATGATGATGGCTTTGAAATGCAGCGCGTTGCGATCCCGCAGAAAGGCGAGGAGATTGTCGGCATAGAGGAGGTGCCCGGCGTCAATCAGGATGTTGACGCCCCCGGAGACCTGGAGCAGGTTCGCGTCAGCCTGTTGATCATAATAATTGACGTTGATGGCGGTCCAGACGAGGTCGGGCTCTTCCCTCCGTTGCGTGGTCAGGAAGAGAAGTATAACAACCAGCAACGCGATCAGCGCCAACGTGGCCATTGTGGTGACAAGGTGTTTTTTCATTTTGTGAACATGGCAGCAGGCTCACAGCGCCTGCTGTACCCGGCAAATCCATTTGCAACCTATTCTGTTGATTTACAGTCTCTTGATCCTGTTCATCCTGTCCAACTGCTCTTTCTAGGGTCAAGCAACTTTCGCCATAGGCTGCGGCTTGGCACGGCACGGAATGTCCAATCCGGCAGAGCGGGACAAGTATCCAAGGAATCCGATGAATATAGGGAGTTCCTTGTTGGATATTGGATGTTTAATTGGCTGACGGAACAAATGGTGGCATGGGACAATCGAGTGAATCGGCAATGGCACGCAGAAGCTCGATCTCAGCTATGGTTGTCCTTTCGTTGGCCGTGATGCACTCAACAGCCGCGGTGATGAGGCGCTTCTTAACCTGAGGTGACGCGGCGGCCAGCAGGTCCAGCGCCTCGTCAACCTTATCCAATCCGCATTGCTCCGGGGGTAGCAGGGCGATCGCCTTTTTCGAGAGCCCGGCGATCCCCTTTTCGAAGGCTATTGCTGCCTCTTCAGCATACGCCTCGTCCTGATGTGCCAGGCTCGATAGCACCACGGTGACGTGCGGGAGCAGGGGGGCGAGGTCGTAATACTTAACGGGCTGGCGGCTGTTGTCCGATCCGGATTTGATGTGACGCAGCATCGTGCGGAGCAGCGCGTACTCGAAGAGTGTTATCTTCTCGTCCGCTGCCGCGAGAGACGTGAGCAGTTTTCTCAAGTCATTGGCCTGCTTCGGGTTCATGTCGCGGAGGGCTGTCAGCGCCATGTCCACGACAGGCAGGCGTGTTTCCGGCGGAAGTTCGAGAGCCTTCGGGGCCAGCTCGCGCGTTTTGCGCGACAATGAATCATCCCCGGCGGCGACGAGGATCTGGAGTTGTTTCTCCCGCAAAGCCTGCTCCCCGTCCAGCAGAAGGGCGCAGAGCAGCGCTTGTGCTCCGACCTGATCGCGCGCCGCCGACCTGATCGCCTCAGGCAGGGAAGCGAGCAGGCTGGACACGTAATCGAGGTGCTTTGCCTGGGGGTTGCCAACGCTTCGAAGCACTTCATCGGCCTGCACCGCGCCCTGGATCATCTGTCCGCCTGCGGCCGCAACGGCAAAGGCGGCGCCGGCAATGCCGATCGGCGCAGCGCGGGCGGAGGAATCTGGCCCCGGCTGGGGGCGCTCCGGCCGGGCAGCTGATTCCATATTGCTGTCGAACGAGGGATCAATCCGTCGTATGCGCTCATCCAGCGGAGGGTGGGTGGCCATGAGGCTCGAAAGGGCGCCGCTGAGCCCGTTGGCAAAGAACAGGTGGCTGGCCTGCTCGGCATTCGGGTTTGAAATACGCGAACTAGATGCGCCGATTTTTTTCAGCGCCCCGGCGATGCCGGCGGGATTACGCGTGAATTGAACCGATGATGCGTCCGCTAGAAATTCGCGCTGCCTCGACACCGCGCTCTTAATAAGTTTGCCGAAGAAGACTCCGATATAGCCTATCAGCATTACGGCAAGTCCAAGCAGTATGAAGGGCAGCGGGCTTCCTTCCTTCTTCCTGCTTCCGGAAGAACGCGAGGGCGATGAATAGATTGCGGACCGGAAAATCCAGTAACCGAGGATGCCGAGCACCAGGATTCCGTGCAGAACGCCCATCAGCTTGATGTTTAAGCGCATATCACCGTTGAGGATATGGCTGAACTCGTGGGCGATCACCCCCTGCAATTCGTCGCGCGAAAGCCGCTGCATGCAGCCGCGCGTCACGCCCACGATCGCGTCCTTCGGAGAGAACCCTGCCGCAAAAGCATTTATAGTGTCGTCCGCGTCAAGAACGAATACGCCGGGAATGCTGGTGCCGGATGCTATTGCCACCTCTTCCACGACGTTCAGCAGCTTTCTTTCGTCAGGTTCCATCGTATTTGCCTCAACCGGACGGGCTCCGAGCAATCGTGCCACGGATTCGCCGCCCGCCGAGAGGGCGATGATCTTGTAAAGAGTTCCAATCGCCACGACGACCAGCGTCAAGCCCGCCACCCACGCGAAGAGTTCCGGCTGCCACAATGAGGGCTGCACCACGGCGGCACCTTCCGGCACGTCGGAAGTCCCCATGAAAAGGCCCCATGTGACACCGTACACGGCGATGATTATCAGCACGACTGCCAGCACGAAGTAAAGCACCAGCAATGATGTCTTTCG
The DNA here is from genome assembly GCA_964458525.1 of uncultured Verrucomicrobiota bacterium. GTDB lineage: Bacteria > Verrucomicrobiota > Kiritimatiellia > JAAZAB01 > JAAZAB01 > CAYWJE01. The sequence continues at coordinate 7,834 of CAYWJE010000098.1, read as the reverse complement.
TCTGGCGTTGTCCTGGTGCTCGAAGAAGTCCATATCAGAAGGACACCTTTACGGCCTCGCGCTCCTTGGTGTCTGATATCTCGAAGAGTTGCGCGGCCTTGAATCCCAGCGGGCCGGCAATCAGGAGATCCGGGAAGGTCTCGCGTGCGGTGTTGTATGTCATAACGGCATCGTTATATGCCTGGCGTGCGAACGATATCTTGTTCTCGGTTGACGTGAGTTCTTCCATCAGCTGCGCCATCGTCTGATTGGCCTTTAGGTCGGGATATGCCTCCACGACGGCAAAAAGTCTGCCGAGCGCGCCCGTCAACGCGGATTCAGCGCCCATGGCGCCCTGGATCGCCGCCGCGTTTGATGGATCCGCTGCGGCCTTGCTAACGGCTGCGGTGGCATGGTTGCGGGCTGCCACCACTGCTTCGAGCGTCTCGCGCTCGTGCTTGATATAGCCTTTTGCCGTTTCGACGAGATTTGGGATCAGGTCATACCTGCGCTTAAGTTGCACATCAATTTGTGCAAATGCGTTCTTGAAACGATTGCGCAGCTTCACGAGCTTGTTGTAGATCGAGCCTGCGAAGAGAGCCACGACGAGAACCACGGCAAGCAGAATAATCAATGGCATCATTATATTAACCTCCTGTTGTTTTTGTCATGTTGAAAACATATCACAATGGAAGAAAAAGCAAACAAAAAAGTAACCGCTCTTGCTGCAGGGGCGCCCCGACCTCAAAGTCCCGATTCTCCGAGAGGTCGGGAGTCTCCGCCGGTAAAGGCCAAGCAAGAGGAAAAGAAACGGCGGGGACCGCCGTGTCCACGTGGAGCCGGCGGTCTCCGCCGGTAAAGGCCAAGCATGGGGATGAACGTCGGAAAAATCTTACCTGCCGGATAGAATGAAATCTTTCTTGCCGTCGCTTCCTTTTTGGGCATAATGCTCAGAATTATGAAGGATATACAAAATCAGCGCGACTATCGGCGTATTCCCATCAAGAAGGTGGGCATAAAGAACATCCAGTATCCCATTTCCGTGCTTGACCGTGAGAACAAGATTCAGCACACGGTTGGGGATGTGAGCATGTTCGTGGATCTGCCTCATAATTTCAAGGGTGCCCATATGTCGCGTTTCGTCGAGATTCTCAACGAGCATTGCCGGCGGATATCGCCGCGCAATCTCGACGCGCTGCTTAAGGCAATGACGGCGCGTTTTGATTCGAGGACGGCGCACCTCGATATCCGGTTTCCGTATTTCGTCGAGAAGGAAGCGCCAGTCTCGCGCGCGAAGTCGCTCATGAATTATCAGTGCGCTTTCTATGCCGCCCTGAACAGGAATGGCAAGAATCATGCCCTGGATCTCGTGGTCGAGGTGAGGACGCCCGTGACCATGCTTTGTCCCTGTTCAAAAGAGATTAGCGAGCGCGGCGCGCACAACCAGCGCTCCTGGATCACCATCAAGGCTCGCAGCTCGGAGCTGGTATGGATAGAGGAGCTGATCGAGATAGCCGAATCGGAGGCGAGCGCCGGCCTGTTCTCGCTGCTCAAGAGGGCGGACGAGAAGAGCGTTACGGAGCTTGCCTATTCAAGGCCGCGGTTCGCGGAGGACGCGGCTAGAGGCGTGGCCAGAAAACTCCGCCGCGACAAGCGCATCACATGGTTCAGTGTGGAGAGTGAGAATTTTGAGAGCATCCACAACCACAGCGCCTATGCGATGGTTTCCAGCCCCATAGAAATCAATGGCCGTTCATGATCCTGTAGCAATCTGCAACCTCGCTCGGGTCCCGTTCGGCCAGGTATCGCGCTATTGCCGTGTCGTAATCTGCAGTGTGGGCAAAGGCCTTCCGTGCGAGCTCGAACCTGGTGCGCAGGGAGATCAAGCCCCTGTGTTTTTCGAGTTCGGACAGGATCGCCGGGTAGTCGGACGGGTCCGTGACTGACGCCACGCGAAGGAAATTCTTCGCCGCTGCCCGAACCATGCATGGTCCGCCGATGTCAATATTCGCCCTCGCCTTTTCCACGGTGGGGTTCGGGGCTGAAACAGTTTGTTTGAACGGGTACAGGTTCACAACGACCATGTCAATCTTGACCGCGTTCGTGCGCTCAAGGTCGCTCACATGCGCCCGGTTGTAGGTTTCACTGAGGATGCCTAGGTATATCTTGAAATCGAGCGTCTTGACGAGTCCGCCCTGCATTTCCGGCTGGCCGGTGTAGTCCGACACCTGAATGAGATGTCCTGAAGCAGCGCCAGCGCCCGGCATCCCGGCGATAGCCTGGTGCGTTCCGCCCGTGGAGTAAATTTTCAGGCCCGGATTGATTTTTAGAAGTCCCGGAACAAGCAGGCTTAGATCTTTCTTATCGGAAACACTGATAAGCACATTCTCGATCTTGACCTTGTTATCAATTTGTTCGACTATATTGACGGCCATGTTATCCTCTCCTTGTAATTTCCTGAATTTGTTTTGCGCGGCAATATACCTGGAAGCCGGGGATAAGTCACGCACTAAAGAGGTAAAGTAAAACTATTCAGGTACTTTTCCGGATTGCGTGAGATGACATATTACGTATGGCAGAATCCACCACGGGCGGGCAGGCAGAGCTTGCGCACAGGAGTTGCAGGCGGGTGCCGTCCCTCCCATTACCAGAACAGCATATCTGCTGAAATCATGGGAGGGTCGGCGTTCCGCTGACCGTATAGCTGAGTAGTTGCGAGGTAAATATCAGTGTCCATAAAGACCGACAGCAGAACCGTTGCGATAGTTGGACGCCCCAACGTGGGGAAGTCCTCGATTTTTAACAGGCTTGGGAGATGTCTGTCCATTGTTCACCCGGAGAGGGGAGTCACCCGCGACAGCGTGATTCAGGAGGTGGAATGGGAAGGGCAGCGATTCGACCTGGTTGATACCGGTGGACTCGGCAGGCTTGACGAGATAGAGGGCGCCGCGTGCAAGGTGTCGCTCGAGGACCTGGTGCGGCGGCAGATTGAGATCGCGGTTGCTGATGCCTGCGCGATAATTTTCGTGGTTGATGCTGTGTCCGGCGTGATTCCGCAGGACGAGGAGGTGGCCGATTTCCTTCGCAAGAGCGGAAAACCGGTGTTCGTGGCGGCAAACAAGGCCGATAATTCCCAGCGCGAGTCGGACGCCTTCGACTTCGAACGTTTTGCTTTCCCGGTATTCCCCGTTTCGGCGCTGCACTACAGCGGGTTTGATCCTTTGATGGATTCTGTGATCCGGCATCTGCCGGAGCAGGGATCAAAGGAGGATGCCGCCGACCCGCTCAGGGTGACCGTAGTTGGACGCCCGAACGTAGGTAAGTCGTCTTTCATCAATCGTCTGCTCGGGTTTGAGCGCGTGATAGTATCCGAGTTGCCTGGCACGACGCGCGACAGCATTGACACCCCGTTCACGCTGGGTGAGGGTGATTCTGCCCGTCATTATGTGCTCACCGATACCGCCGGAATGCGAAGCAGGCGGAAAATCAGCGCGGCGGTCGAAAGCTTCAGCTTGCGAAGCGCCGCTAAAAGCGTTGAGCGCTCCGATGTTGTCACCCTCATTCTCGACGCCGCGGATGGGCCTATGGAGCAGGATAAAAAGATAGCATCTCTCATCTTCGAACACAGAAAGGGGTGCGTTATCCTCGTCAACAAGTGGGATATGATCAGAGGAGTCAGCGAGAGCAAGTACCTCGATGCGCTTCGTCGAGCCCTGCCGTTTCTGGACTTCGTTCCGGTCGTTTTCATATCGGCTAAAATGGGCATGAATATCGATCGCGCAGTCTCGACCATTGATTCTGTCGCGGCTTCAACGCGGGCCGCGTTCGGCACGGGACCCCTTAACCGCACCATCAAGCTGGCATGCGACGCCAAGCAGCCGCCTCTTGTCGCGGGAAGGCGTCCGAAGATCTATTACGCTACGCAGGTCGGGACGCGTCCCCCGGCAGTGGCGCTGTTCGTGAATTCAGGCGCAATAATCTCTCCCCAATACGAAATCTACCTTGCGAGAATGATTCGCCGGGAATTTCACCTTAATGGCTGTCCTGTGGTATTCAAGATGAGACCAAAAGGCTCTCGCCACCCCTGAACCCTTGTCTGTGAATACTCAGACTGATCAAGAATGGTTGGCAGAACCTGCCCGCAGTGCTTACGCAGGCGGGCGGGCAGGTTCTGCCGACCGCTGTTATATTCAGATGCACGGAAAAATCTGACGGTATGTCACCAGAGGTTGGCTTGAACACTGACACCTCATCCGCGTTGCTCCGACAAGGTCCGCCAGAAATCAGTTTTTCGCCCGCAACGATGCAGATTGAGCCTGAAAAAAGATTATTATTTTTTTTTCTTGCATATACTATGGATAGTGGTATTGATGGTTTTGGTAGTTGAAATTGTGCCACATCTTGTATGGTCACTTCATCTTTGAATAATGTAATTCTCGTGCTTGCTTATATTTAGGAGATCACATCATGTTGAACGTTGCTGAACAGGCGGCGCCGGCGGCGCCCAATGCCGAGGTTGAAATGCAGGATCCCTTCAGCGCGGATGGCGGGGGGCAGGCGGTTGAGCAGCTTTCAGCTCCGGATCCCAAGCCCGCTGATGGCGTCAAGGGCTTGGCGGTTGACAGGTTTTTCACGAAAAAGGGCGTCTCCCCGTTCGATGAAGTGGAGTGGGAGCACCGCGCCGCTTCGATCAAGAACGACAAGGGCGAATACATATTCGAGGAAGACGACGTTGAGATGCCCAAGTCGTGGTCAATGCTGGCCACGAACGTCGTGGCCTCCAAGTATTTCTACGGATCCAAAGAGACCAGCGTGCGCGAGAAATCGGTTCGTGAGCTTGTTCATCGCGTCGCTCGGACCATTGCTGACTGGGGCCTGGCGGACGGTTATTTTGCCTCCGCCGAGGATGCCGAAGCTTTCTACGATGAACTTTGCTTCATTTGTCTTAACCAGTACGCGGCGTTCAACAGCCCCGTGTGGTTCAACGTGGGGCTCAGCCACGTGTACGGCTTGACCTCTCCGAATCGTGCCAGCTTCTTCTGGAACCCGGAGGCGCAGAAGGTCACGCGCTCACCGGACTCCTACAAGCATCCCCAGTCTTCAGCCTGCTTCATCCAGTCTGTTAAGGACACGATGGAGGACATCATGAGGCTCGTGTCTTCCGAGGCGATGCTTTTCAAGTACGGATCCGGGACGGGAACGGACTTGAGCACGCTCAGGAGCAGCCGCGAGAGACTGTCGGGCGGCGGCACTCCGTCGGGGCCCTTGAGTTTCATGCGTGTTTTCGACCAGGTGGCCGCAGTGGTCAAGTCGGGCGGCAAGACCCGCCGGGCGGCCAAGATGCAGAGCCTGAAGGTTGATCATCCCGACATCTTGAGCTTTATCAACTGCAAGGTGAACGAGGAGAAGAAGGCGCGTTTGCTCGCAAAGGCCGGATATGACGCCTCGTTCAACGGAGAGGCGTATGACTCAGTGATGTTCCAGAACGCCAATCTCTCGATCCGCGTTTCTGACGATTTCATGAAGGCGGTTGAAGCCGAGACGGTGTGGCATACGCGCGCTGTCACCACTGGCAAGATCGTGGATGTTATTGATGCCTCGTCCGTTATGAAGGCGGCGGGGGATGCCGCTCATTACTGCGGAGACCCTGGCATCCAGTACGATACGACGATCAACCGCTGGCACACCTGTCCCAACAGCGGACGCATCAACGCCAGCAACCCGTGTTCCGAATACATGTTCGTGGATAACAGCGCCTGCAATCTCGCGTCAATCAATCTTTCCAAGTTCATGGACGAACGAGGTGTCTTTGATGTGAAACGATTGAAGCATGTGGTGCGAACGATCATAATCGCCCAGGATATACTCGTGGATAACGGCAGCTATCCCACGCAGGAGATCGCGGAGAACTCGCATCGGTTCCGTCCCCTCGGACTGGGCTATGCCAACCTCGGCGCCCTGATCATGAGCCTGGGCAAGCCGTATGACAGCGAAGATGGCCGCAGCTTCGCCGGGGCCGTGACCGCGCTTATGACCGGCCATGCATATTCTGTTTCCGCGGAGCTTGCCGCCGCGCGCGGGACTTTTGCGGTCTACGCGGAAAACGCAAAGCCGATGATGAAGGTCATACGGATGCACAGGGATGCGGTTGACCAGATACGCGGCGGCGAATGGATAGCTGATATGACCCGCCAGGCCGCGAAGATTTGGGATAATGTGATAGAGCTTGGCCGGAGGCACGGGTTCAGGAATGCGCAGGTGACAGTCCTGGCTCCGACCGGCACCATCGGTTTCATGATGGATTGCGACACTACCGGCGTCGAACCTGATATCGCGCTGGTGAAGTATAAGCAGCTTGCCGGGGGCGGGTCTTTCAAGATCGTGAACCAGACCCTCGCCGCCGCCCTCAAGCATTTGAAGTATTCGCCGGAACAGGCCAAGGCGATCATTGATTTCGTGAACGAGCACGACATGATAGAGGGCGCTCCTGGTCTTGACTCGAAGCATCTCCCGGTCTTTGACTGCGCGTTCAAGCCGAAGAACGGCACTCGGTTTATTGATTACCGCGCCCACCTGAAGATGATGGCCGCCGTGCAGCCGTTCCTCTCCGGCGCGATCAGCAAAACTGTGAACATGCCCAATACGGCCACGGTGGATGACGTGATGAAGGTGTTTGTTTCCGGTTGGAAACTCGGTCTGAAGGCCGTCGCCATCTACCGTGACGGGTCGAAGGGCATCCAGCCGGTTTCGTCGGACAAGTCGGCGGGTGATGGAAAGGATAAGACGGAGTCTGCCCCCGCGCAGGCGGCAGTGCAGCGTCCTTTCAGGCGTCGAATGCCCACGACCCGCCAGTCAATCACGCATAAGTTCGAGGTTGCGGGCCACCAGGGGTATCTGACCGTGGGCTTGTACGAGGAAGGCACACCTGGCGAGCTCTTCATCACGATGGCAAAGGAAGGCAGCACCGTGGGCGGGATCATGGACGCTTTCGGAACCGCCATTTCCATGTGCTTGCAATACGGCGTGCCGGTCAATACCCTGATAGAGAAGTTCACTCACAGCCGGTTTGAGCCGAGCGGGTTCACTAAGAATCCCGAAATTCCCTTCGCCAAGTCGCTGGTGGACTATATCTTCTGCTGGCTCTCGATGACCTTCCCGGACGGACGCAACAAGGCGGCCGCGAAGGCTCATTCGCTGGCTCAGGCGGAGGCAGGGCTCGCGGCGGAGGCCCAAAAGGCCCAACCCGCTCAGGCTGCGGGGAAGACCGATGAACTCCGGCCGGACAGCCAGTTCAGTCATTTCCAGGAGGACGCACCCGTCTGCGATCAGTGTGGTGCGATCACGGTGCGCAATGGATCATGCTACCGTTGCTTCGTTTGCGGCAACTCGATGGGCTGTTCGTAGTCTTGCGCTTTCCGGCGGAGATTACTTATGACCATTAAGTTGCCACTATCAAAACTGCGCATGAGGCCTCTTCAGCTTGAGGGACATCCGGCGTGGAAGAAGTTTATGGTCGTCATAGCGGCCGGCTTCGGGCTCGGTTGCGTGCCGGTCGCTTCCGGAACCGCGGGAACCCTGCCGGGAATCCTGATTGTTCTGGCCATCTCGCCGCTCCCCATCGCTCTGCAGATTGTTGTCGCCTTGCTTTTGGTGTTCGCCGCTGTCTACCTCTGCGACATTGCGGAAAAGCATTTTGGGGTGAAGGATGACCACCGGATCGTGGCGGACGAGTTTCTCACCTTTCCAATCTGCATGCTCGGGCTCCCGTTGACGCCATGGGTCTTCTGCATGGCATTCGTCACTAATCGCGTTATGGATATCGTCAAGCCGCCACCCGCGAGGGGGCTCCAGCGTC
>CAYWJE010000097.1:0-11715 GCA_964458525.1 uncultured Verrucomicrobiota bacterium | reverse complement strand
CACGCCAAAGGCGTGGTCCCGCCGGTCTTCTCATAATATTTACGGTTTGAGCTGTTACCATTCTTAAAGCACTTCGGCCAACCGATAAGCACAATACAAAAACTATCTCAAATCAACAATTACACAATAGCATAAGTCGGAATTAAATGGAAGCTTTTTTTTCCCGGACGACAGTTGTTGACTTGGCCGTTATTTATTGTATTGTTTTCGAACAAGCATAAGGAAAGATGGAACGGGGGAAACCGGTGCAAAATGATTTGACGATGAGGGCTGCTGACGGCGGGTCGCTCGTCGGTAGCGTGGAATGGACGGAGTCCTTTCCGGAGCGCTGTCGGGGATTGCTCGGAAAGGCCGGTCTTGGTCCCGGGAGCGGGATGGTCATAGCGCCCTGTTCGTCCGTTCACACCTGGTTCATGCGCTTCACTCTGGACCTGCTTTTTTTTTCGGGGGATTTCAGGGTTGTGAAGCGAGTGTTGAATGTCAAGCCGTGGCGCATCGTTTCCGGTGGAATGACGGCCTGGGGTGTGCTCGAGGTAGAGTCGCGCTGGTTCCCGTGGGATCGAGTGAAGCTGGGAGACAGGCTGGTGTTTGAGGAGGCTTTTGCTTCATAGTTCAGAATAGCGCGAGGTTTTTATGCGTTGTCCGAAATGCGGCCATCTGGAAGATAAGGTTATTGACAGCAGGACGGCGAGGGACGGCGGCGCCATCCGGCGAAGGCGCGCCTGCCTTCAGTGCGGACAGCGCTTCACCACCTACGAGGAGATCATCAAAACCAGCCTGCGCGTTATCAAGCGCGACGGCAGTCACGAGGATCTCGACAGAAACAAGCTGCTCGGCGGCGTGATAAGCGCGTGCCAGAAGCGTCCGGTAAGCTCCGAGCAGATCGAGGGCATGATTGACGGCATCTTGAGTGAGGTGGACGCTGAGTTCGAGCGCGAGGTGCCGAGCCATATGCTCGGCCAGAAGGTAATGGCCCGCCTCGAAAAGCTGGACGAAGTGGCATATGTGAGGTTCGCGTCGGTCTACAGGCGCTTCAAGGATGTGAACCAGTTTCTCACGGAAGTGAAAGATCTGATAGGCAAGACATGATGCTGGTGGAACAACATGACTCGTCGTGGAACGAAGCCCTGGAGCGTTCTGTTTCATCCGAGATTGCCGGCGCCTGCGCGGAATCTGGATGCGGAATTGAGGACGAACAGCAGGTTGAGGTGGCGCGCGCCGTGGCCTCGCTGGCGTCGCGTCAACATCCTGTATCCACGGGGTATCTCGTGCTGCTCGCGGCCAGGGCTCTCTGGTCGGTCGGCGCGGAGAACGCGGCCCGTCGTCTGGTCGAAGACAGGCGCGGGGAGTTGAGTTTCGAGCCCGCTTGTGCGGACGCCGCTTTCGTTCCTGACATTCCGCTCGCCCGGTGGTGGGCCGTAGTGTCGTTGAAAGCAGTGCGGCCTTCAAAAGTGTTTGACTCGGTGAGCGGCGGAACCTGGGTGCTTGATCTGAGCCGCGTCGTGCGGCCCGGCGGGGAGGGGCTCGAACTCGCGCTCTTCCGCCTGATAGGCGTGATTCTGGATGACATGGCCCCGCTCTGGGATGCAACAAGGGGCTGTGGCATCCTGGGCCTCCAGCATGTCGGGTCAGCAGCGTCCTCAGTGCTGAAACGCGGCCGGTCTTCGCGAAAGACCCTGGCGCTCAGCTCTGAAATCATGAAAATATGCTCGGCAAAACTTGCGGCGTTGCGGGATGCCAGGGGGTGGACCGATCACCCGCGGGTCCTACGATTGGACTGGCAAAGATGAATGACAACCGGAAATCAACTGGCGCAACGAAAAAGCGCTCTCCTTTCGCCTCGATCGAGTCGGTCGTGAAGGCGCTGCGCGGGGGTGAGATGGTTATTGTGGTGGACGACGAGTCCCGCGAGAACGAGGGCGATCTTGTCATGGCTGCCGAAAAGGCGAACGCCCAGACGATAGCTTTCATGGCCCGTTTAGGACGCGGACTGATCTGCGTGAGCATGACCCGCGAGCGTCTGGCGAAACTGGATATACTGAAAATGGCGTCCAGGCGTAATTCCGATACGTGGCGCACAGCATTCATGGAGTCCGTGGATGCACGGCGCGGCGCTACGACCGGCATAAGCGCGCATGATCGGGCACTCACCATTCAAACCCTGCTCGCGGACGATTCTACGCCGGACGATTTTGTGAGCCCGGGACACGTCTTTCCGCTGGAGGCGCAGGCGGGCGGCGTTCTGCGCCGCGCCGGCCACACGGAGGCGTCGGTGGACCTCGCCCGCCTGGCTGGGCTGAAGCCGGCAGGCGTGATTTGCGAGATTCTCCTGGATGACGGAAAGATGGCGAGACTCGCGGAACTCACGCGCTTCGCAAAAAAGCACAAACTCAAGCTGACTTCTGTGGCAGACCTGATAGCTTACCGTCGCCGACGCGAGAAGCTCGTCGAATTTATCCGCTCGGTCATGCTGCCCACCGACTTCGGCGAGTTCAAGCTCAGGCTGTACCGCTCCATTCCGGACGGTGCGCACCATGTGGCGCTCGTGATGGGCGAGCCGGAGAAGAGAAAGAGCGCGTTGGTGCGGGTCCACAGTGAATGCCTTACCGGCGATGTTTTCGGGTCGCTCCGCTGCGATTGTGGATCGCAGTTGAAGCGCGCTATGCAGATGGTTGAGCGGGAGGGGGCAGGGGTTGTGCTCTACATGCGGCAGGAAGGACGCGGGATCGGGTTCGAGAAGAAAATACACGCCTACGAACTTCAGGAGCAGGGGCTTGATACTGTGGAGGCTAATGAGAAGCTGGGGTTTGCCGCTGACCTGCGCGACTACGGCATAGGCGCGCAGATTCTCAGCGATCTTGGCCTGAAAAGAATCAAGTTGATCACGAATAATCCGAAAAAGGTGATCGGGCTCGAGAGCTACGGCATCGAAATCGTGGGCAGGGTCCCGATTGTTTCCAAGGCGAACGAATATAACAAGAAGTACCTGGGCACCAAGAAGTCAAAAATGGGGCACTGGTTGTAGTCGAAAAGGGAGGTTGCATGATGAAAATCAAGGAATTTTCCGGGATGCTGAAGGCTGAAGGTCTGCAGTTCGGCCTGGTGGTCGGGCGCTTTAACGACATGTTCACGAGGCAGCTGCTGCGCGGCGCGCTTGACTGCCTGGAGCGGCACGGTGCGGGCGACGGATCCGTCACGGTCGTCTGGGTGCCCGGCTCGTTTGAAATCCCGTCCGCCATCCAGAGGCTTGTGCAAGGTGGGGGGTTCGATGCCCTGATAGCGCTGGGCGTGGTGATTCAGGGCGCCACCCCGCACGCCGGGCTGATCAATTCGCAGGCCGCCCGAGCCCTTTCCCAGATCAGCCTGAAGGAGAATATCCCGGTGATTGACGGCATCGTGTGCGCGGAAAACCTGGACCAGGCTATAGAACGCTCCGGATCGAAGGCGGGCAACCGCGGGTGGAACGCGGCGCTGTCGGCCATCGAGATGGCTTCTCTCTTTAAGCTGCTTAAAGCATGAAATCATGACGCGAAGAAATGCCAGAGAGCGAGCGCTGCAATTCCTGTTTCAATCGGATTTCAATCCGGATGAGACCAGGTCCGCGCTCGACCGGTTCTGGGACGATGTCGGAGCCAAGCCTGAGACCAGGCAGTTCGCCGACAGTCTCATCAACGGCGTTCTCGGGAGCAAGCCCGCGCTCGATGAAAAGATCCGCGCCTATGCCGCGCACTGGGACATCGGCAGGATGGGTGCTGTGGATCGCAACATCCTGCGCATCGCCATCTACGAGATGTTCTTTCGCCCCGATATCCCGCCCGTTGTATCCATCAACGAGGCGGTTGATATCGCGAAACGCTACGGCTGCGACGAGTCCGGCAGCTTCGTTAACGGCATCCTGGATCGCGCCCGTGCGGACTTGTCGAGGCCCGCGCGCGAGCCCGCTTCCGGTGCGATCCAGCGATGAACCGAAATTCGTAATTGATTTTTTTTGACAGGATAACATGATTAACAAGAAGAATTTGCATTAGAAAACGATTTCAGCTGGTTACAACTCAGAGGTCATGCGCAAGAAATGCGGCGGGACAGGCCCGCCTGCAACGCTTGTGCGTAAGCACTGCCTGCCCGCAATCGCTGCGCTCTAAGCGCTGCAGGCGGGCGGGCAGGCTGTCCTGCCCTACCATTATCGTTCCTGGTAGGGCCGCACAGCCTTGTGCGGCCGTCAAACTCGTATTGTGCGACTGAGTAGTTCCTTCACCTGTAAGGTGAAATCGTTTTCTAATGCAACATGTTGATCTATAGGATATTCATCCTGTGCATCCTGTCTGGTTGCTCTTTCTAGAATGAACAGCGATATACAATGGATGGAAAAGGCGCTTTCCCTTGCACGTAAGGGCGAGGGACTCACGAGACCCAACCCGCCCGTCGGCGCCGTGGTCGTGCGCGGCGGAAAGTCGGATGGAGAGGGTTATCACCGTCGTGCGGGCGCGGACCACGCGGAAGTGGTCGCCATCCGGAATGCCGGCGCACGCGCGTTGGGCGCAACACTGTATGTAACTCTTGAGCCGTGTTGCACCCATGGCAGGACTCCGCCATGCACGGACTTGATCATCCGCGCCGGGATCCGGCGGGTTGTCGCAGCCGTGCGCGATCCCAACCCACAGCACCAGGGCAGGGGATTTGCCTGCCTGCGGAAACACGGCATCGAGGTCGTTGAAGGTGTGTGCGCCGGGGAAGGGTTGCGCTTGATCGAACCTTTTGCCAACTGGATTGTCTCGGGTCGCCCGTTCGTGACTCTGAAGCTGGGTGTCTCGCTTGACGGCAGAATCGCGGACCGCTCCGGCGCGTCACGGTGGATAACGGGTCCAGCGTCCCTCAGGTTGGTTCAGGATATGCGAAGACGGGCCGACGCCATAATCGTGGGCGCTGGCACGGTGCTGGCGGACGATCCTTCCCTCCTTCCACGTCCAGCGAGAGGACGCAAGCCGCTGCGGGTGATCCTCGATGCGAGTGGCAGGGTTTCGCCCTCGGCCGCGGCGCTGACCGATGAAGCGAGGAGCAGGACCATTCTCGCCACCACTTCCGCCTGTCCGGAGAAGCGCAGAGCGGAATGGGCCGCGACTGGCGCGCGGGTCTGGCTGCTTGCCGGCGGCAGGCGCGGTGTATCACTGAGCGCGCTGCTGGCCGGGATCGGCAAGGAAGGCGTGCTTCACGCGCTCTGCGAGGGCGGCGGAGAAGCGGCTTATTCTTTCATACGGGGCGGATACGTGGATGAATACGTGTTCTTCGTGGCTCCTCGAATAATCGGCGGCGCCGGGGCAAAGTGTGCGGTTGGCGGCGAAGGCTGGCCGCTCAAAAGCGCGCCGCGCCTCTCCATCACGGAATGCCGCCGGATCGGCGATGACGTGATAATCAGGGCCGTGCCGCGGGCAGATCCTTCCCGAGCACCCGCGCGAGCGCCGCGATGCAACGCTCGTTCTCGTCGCGGCGGCCGATGCTGATCCGCACGTGGCGCGGGAGATCGTAGGCATCCAGCGGACGAACGATCACGCGCTGCTTCTGAAGCGCTTGGAAAACTTCCCTGCCGTTTCCCACGTCCACCATCATGAAGTTGACCACAGACGGCACAAAGGGGATGCCCATTGCCGCTAAATTCTTTTCGAAGAAGGCGAGCCCCGATGCGATTATTCTGCGGGTTCTCGCCACGTGCCTATCATCGTCCAGCGCCGCGACGGCCGCCGCCTGCGCCATGGCGTTGACATTGAACGGCTGGCGGACCCTGCTCATGAGCGCTATCGCGTCCTCGGGCGCCACCGCGTACCCTATCCGGAGCCCAGCGAGACCGTGGCTCTTGGACATTGTACGCAGGAGTATCACTCTTCGCCCTTCGCGCACATACCTGAGAGTATCCGGCTGCACGGCGGGGTCCAGGAGATCCAAGTAGGCTTCGTCGAAGCAGGCAACGACGTGTTCGGGCAGTCTGTCCATGAACCGCTCTATCGCATCGTTTCTCACCATGGTTCCCGTGGGATTGTTCGGGTTCGCCAGGAATATCACTCTGGTCTCGGGCGTGACGGCCGCAAGCATGGCGTCGAGGTCGTGCGTGAAGCCGGGCATGGGTGCGAGAATTACGCGGGACTGAAACAGTTTTGCGATCAGGCGGTAGATGATGAAGGCGCGGTCGCCCGCCACCGCGTTGGTTTCCGGGCCGAGGAAGATGTGGCCTATGAATTCGAGTAGCTCGTTGCTTCCGTTCGCGGCAAGAACCTGCTCCTGCTTCACGTTTAGCTTGGCGGCCAGTGCGCGGTGCAGGTAGTAGGCGCTGCCGTCCGGGTAAAGATGCATGCGGGCCGCCGCCTTCTTTATGGCCTTCACGGCGAGCGGCGAGGGGCCGAGCGGGTTCTCATTGGAGGCGAGCTTGTCAATTTCATCGGGGTTCTCGCAGCCCAGCTCGCGGGCCAGCTCCTCGATGGGCTTGCCGGGTTCGTAGACGGGAAGGACGTGTATCCAGTTCTTGGCGATTGATTTCATGGCGGCGTATCATTCCTCTGTGGTAACTGCTTCGCCACCATACAATGGTGGCCTATAACACGGAAAGATGTGGCCAGGATTTTATCCTGGCGCAAAGGGCTCGTATCTACAGCTTGTTCGGGGCGTACCTGAGCAATTACCCTCTGTGTTTTCGCTCGGATACGATCCGAGGATTGTCATGAACGCGCAGTGTTTCTTCAGGTCGCGGAGCGCTTTCTTAACCGGCTCGTCTTCGGCGTGTCCCTCGATATCAACGAAGAAGAAGTATTCCCACGCTTTCAAACGGCTTGGCCTCGATTCGATCTTGCTCATGTTCAGCCCGTAATTCTTAAGGGAGCGCAGCGCGTTGTGCAGCGCCCCGGCCTCGTGCTTGACTGAGAAGAGGATGGAGGTCTTGTCGCGTCCCGTTGAGCGGCCGTACTGCCTGGCTATGACGAGGAAGCGTGTCATGTTGCAACCGAGATCCTGGATGTCCGATTCCAGAATCTGCAGGCCGTAGATCTCGGAGGCAAGCGCGCCGGCGATTGCCGCCGAGTCTTTCTCGCGCGCCGCGGTCTCGGCTGCACGCGCCGTGCTTGTTGCCGGGATGAGCTCCACGCCGGGCATTTCCCGGCTCAGCCAGTTGCGGCACTGGCCGAAGACTTCGGACTTGCTGAGTATTCGCTTGATCCGGTTGCGCGGTATGCGGGCCATGAGGTGATGGGATATCCGAAGGTATATCTCTGCGCAGATCTTGAGGGGAGTGGTCACGAATTCGTCGAGCGTGTGAATAACCGCGCCGTCGGTCGAGTTTTCTATCGGGACCACGCCGTAGTCGGCCAGGCCGTTTTCAACTGCCCCGAATATGTCACTTATTGTGTCGCGCGAAACCGTTTTCACGCTCATCCCGAACCGGCTGCGCGCCGCCTGGTGCGTGAAGGTGGCGACGGGCCCGAGATAGGCAATGCTGATGTCCTTCTCCAGCGCGAGCGAGCCCGACATTATTTCGCGATAGATCGCTGTTATGGCGGAGTTGTCGAGTGGCCCCGTGTTGATGCTCTTAACGTGCGAGAGGACGTTCTTTTCGCGCGCCGGTACGTATACCTCGTGGGAGGCGCCGCGCTTAAGCTTCCCGATCTTCAGCGCCGCTTCTGCGCGCTGGTTCAGGAGGCGGACTATTTTATCGTCAAAGCCGTCAATTCGTTTTCTCAGTGCTGAGAGGTTCATTCGCATCTCCTTCATCGGAATTACCGGCCGGGGTCTCGGCCGCGGGCGCCTCTTCCGGCGGAGCGGCGACAACGGCGCCGCCCGCGTCTTCTGCCCCTGTTCCCGTATCGGGCGTTTTGGCCTTGTCCTTCGGCCCCGAAATCTTGTCCTCGCGGCGGCAAAGCTCGTCGAGGCAGGGCAGTTCCTTCAGGTGCTTGAGGCCGAAGTGGTCGAGGAACAGCTGGGTTGTCCCGTACATCATGGGGCGCCCCGGCAGGTCGCTGCGGCCGGTCACCTTTATCAACTGCGTGTCGAGAAGGTTGCGCACGATGCTGTCCACGTTGACCCCGCGCACGGATTCTATTTCGGAACGGATCACAGGCTGGCGGAACGCGATAATCGCCAGGGTCTCCAACGCCGGCCGTGACAGGCGAGGCGGCTTGCCCAGGTCAAGAAGCTCGCGCAGCCACGGCCCGCAGTCGGGATCGGTTACAAGCCGGAAGCCGCCAGCCGCCTCCATCACGCGTATGCCCGCATCGTGTTGGATGAGCTCGGCATTGAGCCGTTCAAGCTCTTCCCGTATATCCGTCTCCTTCAAGGTTTGTGCCGCCACCGCTTGATTTCTCGCGGCAACTCTGTTAAGAACGCCCAGCATCTCGGCGATGGAGAGCGGCTCCCTGGCGCCGAAAAGCATTGCGCCGAGGATCCGTCTGATAGCGGGTATCTCGATCGGCGGATCGGCATGCTCTTCCGTTGCTTCCCCGCTGGCGGAAGGATCGGGCGGCAAGGCCCCATCTTCTTCTGCCGGAGCGCTGCTGTTCAATTTCGAATCCTGCAAGTCCGACTCGTTCAATTCAATCCTCCCGGCCCGGCGGCTTGAGCCTTAACCACCACTATTGTCCCGAACAGGCCGTCCTGTATGGCGCGCGCCCGTTTCGATCTGATGAGTTCAAGTAACGCGAGAAAGGTGCACACGATTTCATGCCGTGTCGCGACGTCCTTGAAGAGATTTGAAAAGGGCATCTGGCCTTCTTCTGCTATCATGCGGAGCAGGTATTCTATCTTCTCCGCGACCGTGAAGCGCTCGGCAAAAATTTCACCGGGCGACTCGCGCCTTACCTTCTTCAGCGCCTCGTTGAATGCCGAGATTAGGTCGAATATGCTCACGTCATCGAGCTGCACCCCGCTTTCGGGCTCGATATCCACGACCTCCGAGCCCCTGGCAAAAAGGTTTTCGCGCTGCGCTTCGAGGTCCTGGAGCATTCCTGCCACGTCCTTGAATTTTTTATACTCGACCAGCTGGCGCACGAGGTCCCAGCGCGGGTCCTCCTCCTCGGGCTCCATCTCCGGCCTGTCCTCGGCGGGAAGCAGCATCCGGCTCTTGATCATCATCAGGGTTGCCGCCATGACGAGGAACTCGCCGGCGATGTTCAAGTCCAGCATTCTCATCAGGCCGAGAGTTTCCATGTACTGGCGCGCCACGAGTTCGATTGGGATGTCGTAGATGTCAACCTCGTCCTTTTTGATCAGGTACAGGAGGAGATCAAGCGGGCCCTCGAAGACTTCCAGTTTCACCTTGTGCTCGGTGGGCAACGCCAGTCCGGATTCCGCCGCCACGGCCGCCATCTGCTCGCCGATCTGCTGGTTCTCGCTCATCGCGTTCCCCGCAGTCCGCACGCCTCTCGGGCGGCTCTCAGCGTGGCGCCTATGGTGTCGCGCGCCTTTTCGGCGCCCATCCGGAGTATTTGCTCAATGGTTCCAGGTTCCTTCTCCAGCTCCGCGCGCCTCTTGCGGAACGGCTCGAAATAGGCCAGCATCAGATCAAGCAACGCCTTCTTTATCTCGCCGTAGCCGAGCCCGCCCGCGCGGTATCGCGCGGCCATTGCCGCGCGCTCGCTATCCGACGCGAACAGGCGGTAGAGCGCGAACACGTTACATTTGTCCGGGTCCTTCTTGTCCTCCAGCGTCATGCTGTCGGTGACGATCCGCATCACGGTCTTCGAGATCGAGCCCTTCGGCGCGAACATCTCTATCGTGTTATTGTAGGATTTCGACATCTTCTGGCCGTCAAGGCCCGGCACCACGGCGACCGACTCCCGTATAACCGGCTCGGGAATCTTGAAAACCTCACCGAATTCGTTGTTGAATTTGATGGCGATATCGCGTGTCACCTCCACGTGCTGCTTCTGGTCCTGACCAACGGGAACACGGTCCGATTGGACGGCGAGAATATCGGCCGCCATGAGCACGGGATATGCGAACAGCCCGTGGTTTGACGGAATGCCCCTCGCGATCTTGTCCTTGTATGAATGGCATCTCTCGAGAAGTCCCATAGGCGTGACCACGGAGAGGAGCCATGCGAGCTCGTGTACCTCCGGCACGTCGCTCTGGCGGTAAAACACGGTTCGTTCCGGATCAAGTCCGCAGGCGAGAAAGTCCAGGGCCACGTCGCGCGACGCATTTTGGAGCTCTTCCGGATTGTGGACGGACGTAAGCGCGTGGTAGTCGGCTATGAAGTAAAAAGCTTCACCCTGTTCCTGTAGATCAATGGCCGGCTTCATCATGCCGTAATAGTTGCCTATGTGCAGCTTGCCGGAAGGCTGTATGCCCGATAAGAATCTCATGTTTCGTTATCCCTTCCTGTTTCATGAATAAATCAAACGTAACTGCTGAGCGAATGCTCCGAACGAGCTACGCCCTTTGCGCCAGGATAAAATCCTGGCCTACATCTTTCCATGTTGTAGGCCACCATTGTCCGCCACCCGCCTGCGCTTGTGGCGCAGGCCGGCGGATCTTCGATATGGTGGCGAGACCAGTTGCAATTAAACAAACATAGCGCATCATGCGTCCCGAGAAAAGGAAAAAAGTTGGCGAAGTGACAGGCTAATGGAACTTGATCACTATGCCGGGCGGTGGTCTCCATTCATAGGCGCCGATATCCACGATCGAGCGGATGATCCGAGGGCGGCCCAGATGAATAAGACGATGCCGTTTCGAATACCGATTTCTCGCGCATGGACCGATTTTCTCTTTGCGCATTTTTAGTGAATGATATATGTTGCTGTTCGGCACGCAGAATTCAGCAGTCAAATGCAAAAGAACTTATAACCGGCTCTTGAGGGCGTGTTGCCCAAATCGAGATTCCTCGACTTCGCTCGGAATGACACACACTTGACACCCTCGCTTTTCCTAAAAAATTGTTATTTGGGCAACACGCCGTTGATACCGTTTTTATGAATCGGGTTATAGGTTCTCTTGCATTATGGGTGGAACGCCAACCTGTTGCGACACCTTCTGTTAAGCTGTTTGTGAATATTTCCGAAGGTTTTTGTGACTTGTTGTGGCAACTCAATGCCTTTTCGAATAAGATCTAATCAGAAGGAGAGATTGTATGCGACTGAATCCTTTGCTGCTCAGCCCTGATCCGACCTTGGGGCACGAGAAAGAGCTTAAGCCTAACAGATTCGGCGGTTGGACGATGCAAGTCTATCCGCATCGCCTGGTTTCTGCATTCCCAGAGAGTGAAAGGCTCCATTCATGGGCATCGGGTCTGGAACTCATGAGGAAACCAGGGGCGCTGATGATTCAGCCTGCCAGAGACAGGCCATCATCCCTTGTTTTCGATTTTGGAACGGAGCTTCACGGGATATTGTCTCTTGAAGTTGAGACTCCTTGCCTCTGCAATATTACCGCCACCTTTGGAGAGATACTGCATGAGGTTGATGGGGTAGTAATCGGAAGCTTATATCCGGTTCAGACAGAGTTCTGGCACATACCTGCAAAAGGAAGGCATCGCAGGCGTTTCGACAAGCTCCACTTCGTTGATCATGAAGCTGGCGACGGACGGAGGGGATTCCGTTTTGTGGCGCTTCGCTTACACGACCTCTCTGAGCCATTGGAACTGTTTGACATCCATGCGGATGCCGATTTCACCTTCCGCCAGCGCTAGGGGTTCCTGAGGTGTGATGACAAAAAATTCCATCAGGTATGGGAGACATCTCT
>CAYWJE010000096.1:0-11834 GCA_964458525.1 uncultured Verrucomicrobiota bacterium | reverse complement strand
GCTGTTTATATTCGGCGGCCCAGGAACAGTTAATGCCGCAGTGGTGGGCGAAATGGGGTTTGTTCAGATTGAACCGGTGAATTTCTCCCTGGAATATGCCGACTACAGATCCTCAACCTCACGCCTGTGGTATGCACACTTCCAGGCGGACGAAGCGTATGAAACAAAACCGCTCTTTGTGCTCCTTAACGGCGGCCCCGGCTGCGGGACCTGCATGAATCTGTTTTCAATGAATACGGCGCCTTATACGCTGGATCGGAACCGAATGACGTCCACCAATGATCTCTACATGACCAATTCATACTCCTGGACCGCGTTAGGGAACCTTCTTTATATCGATGCCCCGAACACCGGATATTCCTACGCGTTGGATGCGGATCCGTTTTCGTCGCATTTGACCCATCTCTGGGAGTTTATAGGGGGCGATAATTATAATGCGTTTATTGATGCGGCACAGGTGCTTCGCGCCATCCTCCACTTTCAGGATGATCATCCCACGCTGAAAACGAATGAGGTGATCATGGTTGGCGAAAGCTATAGCGGTGTGCGTGTTTCAACGCTGCTCAACCTGCTGCTCTATCACAACTCCTATGCGGCTGGATCGCGTACTTATCAGGACCCCGGGCTGATAACCGCCATTACCAATCACTTCAAAACCGTGTTGAGAAAAGAGCCGCCGTTCACTCCGGAAGATGTGGCAATCCAGTTTGGCCGCCAGATTCTGATTCAGCCGCAAATTGTCGATAAGCATCAGGGCGCGGATATGTATAAGTCGTTTGAGCAGCCCGATTCCACGATGGAGCGGCTGGGCTATGAAGCCCGCGCAACGACCAACTGGCCGGACTACCTGAACAGTAACTATGGCGGAACGTGTACTTACAGCGCGGTGAGCGGCTATCTGTCCTTGATCGACCGCGATGCATATAATGCGCTCGAATACGCAGAATGGACCGATGATAACGAATATTTCTCTATGAAGCGGCTGAATAGCTGTACCGCAATGGAAACGATCACGGGAGGATGCAATCCGACCAATATCCCTTATATGGCTCCTGCCGCCCGTTCAAACGCCGTCAAATTTATGATTGGACAGTCGGTTTTCGAGAATGCCACCTTGAAGTGGCTGGTGAATGAATATGCCTCCGAAGAGCAGAGACACATGCTTGAGACGATGGCTCCCGGATGGAAAACCGGACGGGAGGACATGGATTACGATCCCGACTACCTGGTTTACAAGCTGGGGGAATTGAACGATATCGATGCGTATGTTACGGGAACCAATCCTTATATATTTCTCGGTTTTATGGTTAATGGCGGCGGCGACAACCTGGTTGAGGTTGCTTACAACTGGTATTTCGATCCATTTGATATCTCTCCGGGATACTCGGATCGCTATGGCAGAATGTTCCTGGAGAATCTGGCGATCGTCGATACGTTCATGACGGATGCAAAATATGATTATGTGGTTTATTCCCCGACACTGCCCTCCCAGTTTGCCGGTAATCGGTTTACGAACTACGTCGAACAAATCACTACCTGCCAAGGCGATGACTCGCGTCGCTACGGCAGTTTCACTGTGGATTACAAAGAAAACGCGATCAGCGAACTTCAGCAATCACCGGATTACCGTACGGTCAGTTGGCGGTACTACGGGGAATCCGGACATGCGGTCTCCGCTTCGCAGCCCGGAGAATTTCGCGAAGATGTCGCTTCGTGGATGAACAATAACTGGTACAACGTCTATCCGCGCGAAGGCAGTGTTACAGGATCTACGGAGGTTACGGTTTATGGCGAAAATCTCTGCGTAGATTCGAACGATTTGCAATACGTAACCGTGGGCGGGCTGACGGCCACGGTAGTGAGTGTGTCATCGGGGCGCATCACGTTTTTAACGCCTGCCCTGTCACAGGGCGCCAGTGATGTGATGCTGGTTTTCGGTGAATATGGTACAACAACCGTATCAAATGGTTTTTGCGCAAAACTGCCGCAGACCATTACCGTGCAGTCTCCGCTGGAGTCGGCCTGTTTCGGACTCAATGAACGGATTTCGTGCACGGCCACGTCATCTGCGGGCCTGGATGTGACGTTTGCCGTCGATACGACCGATGCCGTGGATGGGTTGACCAATGGCGCAACCGGCTTTTCAATGCCTGCTGTAGGAACAGCAACCATCCGTTTTGAACAGGCAGGCGATGACAACTGGTTTGCCGCCGAGACGCTGATTCGTCACGTCGCTGTTACAAGCGATGCGCCGAAGGTATACTATGTGACCACGGATGGTGATAATGCCAACCATGGACTTACCTGGAGCCAGGCCAAACGCACGCCGCAGGGCGCGGCGGATCAGGCCTCGGGCGGCGACATCATTCTGGTGAGTAACGGGGTGTATAACATCAGCGAAAACGTTCATTACGGAACCAACCGGGTGGTGCTTGACGAAGGGGTTACGATGCGTTCGGCGAATGGACCAGAAGTAACGGTTATTGATGGAGGCGGCCAGAAGCGCGGAGTCTATATGGAGGCCAACACCACACTGGAAGGCTTCACGATACAAAACGGGTCATTAAGTGGAGCGCCGACAAACTGGCTGGAGCGTGCCGGGGCTGGCATTTTTGCATCGCAGCGGGCCGTGATCAACAACTGTATCATCCAAAGCAATGCCATTAATATTTCAGACTTATATTATGCCATCGGCGGGGGCGTCTGTATGGATAGTGACGTCACGATGAGTCATTGCCGGATTTTGGATAACAGCGTGGCCACCGTCGGGAACAATTCTTTTGGTGGAGGCATTGCTGTAATAGACAATGCCACAAACTGCCTGATCGCCAATACGGTTATTGTCGGAAATCAAACATTGTATTACGCCGGCGGCATTCTTCTGGACCAAGATTCGCAAAGCACCCTTCTGAATTGCACCATAACGGACAATTCGGCGCCGGACACAGGAAGTGGAATCTATGCTTCCCACAGTCATGCCGCGATTAACAACAGCATCATCTATGGCAATACGGGCGCGTCTGATATGAGTTTTTTTGAAGCGACCATCTGGTTCACCAATTCCTGCGTGTCCTCCACCTCTTCAGGCCATTTCGTAAACTGCATCACCAATGATCCGCAGCTTCAGTCCTTGCCGCGCGGAATGATCGGCGTGAATTCCCCCTGCCGCGATGCAGGCGCCAACGGCCTGACCAACTCGACGACCGACCTCGCCGCCCGCCCGCGTGTGATCAATCATATCGTCGATATCGGTGCTTACGAATTCCAAAGCTGGATTCTCTCCGATACTAACGGAACGCTCCTGTTGCCGGATATGCCCCCCGAAACAAGCCATGGAACGGACTTTGGAACCGTCAATTACGGCGTGGCGCTGACCAACGAACTCATCCTGCAGAATATCTCCACGGGCAGTGTTTCCGTAAGTATCGTATTACGCGGTGACGGCTTCGATGCCTTTGCCCTGGGCGTTCCCTCGCAGCTCACCCTGACGCCCGGCAGCGCAACGAATATTACCTTTGTCTTTCTGGCGAATAGTGCAGGGACCAGTGCGGTCGAGCTATGCTTCACGGACTTTAATTTGACGTCCTTTGTGCAACTGCGCGGAGAATCCAAAGAGAAATCCACGCTCTCGACACCTCAGAATCTCTTCTTCGAATGTGCCTACAACTACCTGGATCCGGACCCGCAGACTTTTGCCCTGAGTAATTCAGGCCCATCCGATTGTGCATGGCGCGTTGAAAAATCGGACGACTGGATGCATCTTCTGCCCGAAAGCGCCGACCTGCCCTCCACCAATGCCTTCACAAACCTGGTGGCTTATGTGATTCCCGGCGAATTGCCGTCCGGAACCTACACGTCTACCAACCGCTTCATTTCCCCGTCCGCGAATACTGTGACACAGCTCGTTACCCTTACCGTAACGCGCGGCGTGGCCGCGCTTCTTTTTTCCGACGAGCAGCAGGTGTATGACGGAACCGGCAAGGAGATCGGAATCACGACCGTCCCCCCGGATCTCTCGGTTACCGCAACCTATGATGGTTCCACCAATCTACCCGTTGGTGTTGGAGCATACGCCGTTACCGCGATCGTGGATACGGCCAATTATTATGGAGAAGACGCCACAACCCTGATGATCGAAAAAGGCATTCAAACCATCGCGTTCAATCAGTCCGGCCTGATCGACGTCCGTTCCCGAATCGATTTGTCCGCCACGGCGTCTTCGGGCTTGCTGGTGAGTTTCGCGGTTGGCGCAGGTCCCGGCACGATCGCGGGCGGAACGAACCTGTCATTCACTGGCACCGGCACGGTCAGCATCGTTGCCTCACAGGCCGGCGACACGAACTGGAATGCGGCTCCGTCCATCACGAACACCTTCATCGTTACGGGTGACCAGCCTGAGCCCGGCGCGGGGACTCTCTCTATCACACTCAACAAGGACGAGGGCGCCTGGTCAATGGTCGCGCCTGCCGGCTACACGGGGCCGACGGCTGGCACGGGAATCCTCGCGCAGACCGCTGCTGCGACAGGAAGCTATACGGTGTCATTCGGGCATCTCGCTGGCTACAGGCGGCCAGCCACGCAGACGAAGGGTGTTTCGCAGGGCGCTTTGACTACCTTTACCGGTAATTACGTGGTGGGTCAGACGCCAGTTGACTTCGGGGGCGAGGGGCTCTCCGACTTGGCGGTCTATGACCCGTTGACCGGCCGGTGGTATATATGGTCGCCTGAGACGGGCGTGATCGCTTGGGAGAATACGCTTGGCGGGCCCGGGTTCTCGCCGATACCTGGCGACTACAACGGGAACGGGCGGGTTGATGTCGCGGTCTACAACGACGGCCTCTGGTACGCGCAGAGCTTGGACGGGACTATAATCCTTGATGGCGAGGCGTTCGGGGGCGCTGACTTCAGTCCCGTTGCCGGGGATTACGATGGGGACGGGATCACGGACATGACGGTCTACCACGAGGAATCCGGCCGCTGGTATGGCAGGACTGTTGCAGGCTCGCTGCTGATGTGGGGCACGCCGTGGGGCGGGCCTGGGTTCAGCGCCGTGGCGGGGGATTACAACAACAACGGGCGGACTGATCTGGCGGTTTACGCTAGCGGCTACTGGTTCATCCAGACCGCGGACGGCGATGAGATTGTCCTATATGGCCAAGGCTGGGGCGGCGCTGATTTCACTCCCGTACCCGGCGAATACGACGGGGACGGCGAGATGGATCTTGCGGTGTATCACGAGCAGAGCGGTCTGTGGTTCATCATCAAGCTGGATGGTACGCTGATCCTCTGGGGCGAGCCGTGGGGTGGACCGGGCTTCACGGCCGTCACGGGCGACTACAACGGGGACGGCATATCGGATCTTGCGGTTTATTACAACGGCTACTGGTTCGTGAAATCCGTTGCCGGCGAGGTGCTCTTCTACGGCGAGCAGTGGGGTGCGGAGGGATTTGATCCTGTGGGAAGATAGTCCGCCACCCGTGGTTACGGCGGAGATTTGAAGACGAAAATTAAGCGTTTCCGGATTCTCTGAGGAAAATGGAAAACGTGCAAGTCGATCGGTTAAGACCGTATGCGCGCAAGTGTGGGCTTATGCGTCAAGGTGCGCATAGTCAAGATGCGCATACTTGCCAATTGTCCTTTCTGGGTGTATGTCTATGAGTTCATGCCTCAACATTTGAACGATACCAAACGATTATTCGGGAGTTTCACGGATTGCCGAACGGGAAGATTCTACGGTTGCCTGCTAATGCATCGCCTGGGCGGCGGCGGCGCGCCCGCCATAGCCCAACGGGCGATGGCTGGTCCCCGCCGTTTCTTCACTCAAAGATATTGTTGTTTTCGCCAACAGATTGAACTATGGATGGGATTGGTTGGAACGCCCGAAAAGACCTTGCGCATATTTCTGAAATGCAGCATATTTACTGTATAAGGGAAATAGTCTGTGAGTTGGGTTGATTTCAAAAGCAAGATGTTCGATCTTGGGTGTTCAAGCATTTATGGCTTATGATCTTGATTGAACAGGTTAAGCAATTTTATCCCGCCGGCATAAGCGCTAATGCGAGTTTTTTAAAGAATATCCTCAAAGAGTATGTTCAGTTGCTGTTGTTCGCCGTTGTCCTCATGGCGGTGGCGCATTACGGGGGCGTCGCGCGCGCGGATGTCGTCACGGATCTTAACGTTTTTTCAATGGCTCAGCAGGGGAGCGGAAGCTACGGCTGGACGGTCGGTGTGACGGGGACGGAGGCGTCAGTCTCTTCGTCCGCAGTCAGCGCATGGCGGCGCGCTTTGTCTGCCCAGGAGACGTCGGATGGCGGCGTGCGTTTTCCCTGCCTGTTCAGGGAGTCCGGTGCCAATCGCCTTTTCTGGGATCGTCCAATTAGCCTTGACCTGAGCGAGGTCCATGTCCTTGAGCTTGAGCTGTCGTGTCCGCGCCCTGATGTGGTGCGAACCATCGGTGTCTACTTGAAAAGCGGACAAGGCTGGTATCTGTGGATCGTTCCACTGGGCGAGGGCGTGCGGCACACCCTTTCATTTCAAGTCAAGAAAGCGGCGGTGGAGGGACGTCCTGCGGGTTGGAGCAGGATATCGGGCCTGCGGATCAGCTTTACGAGCGCCGCGGAACTTGACACGAATGTTGACTTGTATTCTCTGCGGGCGCGCATTTGCGATGTCGCCCTGGTGGAGGGTAGTCTTTCCGCGCCGGACGCTTCTGAGCGGAACGCGGCGCGCAGTGCGGCGCGCCGCACTGGCAGGTGGCTCGATGAGCTCGGGATCACCTATGCGTTATTGTGCGATGAGGATGTGGCGACTGGGCGGCTGGCTCGATCGCGCGTGGCAGTGCTGCCCTATAATCCGTTTCCTCCCGAGTCCGAGATCGCACGGCTGGATGCCTTTGCGCGGCAAGGCGGCAGGCTGATGGTGTTCTACTCGTCCTCGCCAAGCCTTGCCAGGCTGATGGGCGTAAAGCTCGGCGAGTACACGCCGGAGAGCAGACCGGAACAGTGGAGCAGTTTCCGGTTCACGGCTGACGCGCCGGCGCATCTTCCTTCCGTCGTGTTCCAGGATTCGCGCAATATTTGGCCGGTCACTCCCCTCGGCCGCGAGTCGCGCGTGATCGCGCACTGGCGCGGCGCGGGCGAGGGTGATGGACAGGATCCGGCCCTGGTGCAGACCGATCGCGGGTTCTGGATGACCCATATCCTCCTGGACGGCGACGACGAGAACAAGAAGAGAATGCTCGCTGGTCTTCTTGGATACCTCGATCTGTCAACCTGGCGCGCCGCGGCGCAGTCCGCGATGATGGGTGCGGGAAGGGTGGGTGGATATGGCAGTTTCCACGGGGCGCTGGTGGGGCTGACGCGCCGCGCGGCCGGAAGCCGGGATGAGGCGGCCGTCAGCAGGCTGCTTACGGACGGACGGCGCCGGTTCGATGACATGTCTGACGCCTGGATGGCCCGGCGATTCCCCAATGTGCTTGATTCCGCAGCGGCGTTGCGGCAGACCATGCTTGAGGCATATGCCAGGGTGCAGCGGCCGGTGAAGGGTGAATTTCGCGGGGTGTGGAATCATTCCGGGCTGGGATTGTATCCTGGCGATTGGGGCAGGACATGCAGGCTTCTCGCGGACAGCGGGATAGGGGCGGTGTTTCCGAATGTGCTATGGCCGGGCGCGGCTCACTGCCGGAGTGGTGTTGTGCCCGGCTCCCATATTTTCAAGACCTATGGCGACCAGCTGGAGTTATGTGTCGAGGCGGCCCGGAAGAGCGGGATCGAGGTGCACGCGTGGAAGGTATGTTGGAACCTGGGCAATAACGGGAGCGATGAATGGGTTAAGAGCCTTGAGAAGGAAGGCAGGCTGCAGCGCTCCGTGAAAGGGACCACGTTAAACTGGCTGTGTCCATCACATCCTGAAAACGTGGCGCTGGAACTGAAGGCCGTGGCGGACCTCGTTCGCCGCCACAAGGTCCACGGCGTGCATCTTGACTACGTGCGATATCCTGATTCTGCGTCTTGCTATTGCGAAGGGTGCAGGCTGCGTTTTGAGCGTGATATCGGGAAGCATGTGTCGGGCTGGCCGGCAAGCGCCGCGACGGGTCGTTTCCGCGAGGAATTCAGCAAGTGGCGCGCCCGCCAGATCACTGATTTCGTCAGACGCGTGCGCTCAGAGATGCGACAGATCAATCCCGGCGTCAAGCTGTCGGTAGCGGTATATTCCACTTACCCGGTCTGCGCGCGGAGCGTGGGACAGGACTGGGGACTTTGGCTTCGCGAGGGGCTGGTGGATTTCGTGGTTCCTATGAACTACGCGCAGGACATGGCATCTTTCAACGAGATGCTCACGAGGCAGGCTGCCTTGCCCGGGTCAAAGGACCGGATATACACCGGCATTGGGGTCACGGCGTCCGAGAGCCGGCTGGCGGCTGACCAGGTGATTGATCAGGTGGCCATGGCGCGACGGCTCGGGTTGCGCGGCTTCGTTCTGTTCGATCTCAACCCCACACTTGAGCAGAACATTCTGCCAGTTCTGCGGCTCGGCACGACAAGGAAGGAGTGATGTAACGTATTGATTTCGAAGATATTCATCTCACTCAAATTGATCTCAAGAATGGATTGACGTTCAGCTCGTGTCCCATCGTTGTGGATGGGCCGTGTCCGGGGAAAACCCGTGTTGCTGGGGGTAGACCGGTCAGCTTGGAGAGCGAGCGCTCCATGGCGTGTGGATCGCTGCCGGGCAGGTCAGTTCTCCCAATCGAGCCCCTGAAAAGAGTATCCCCGGAAAAGAGTACGTTTTCTGCGGGAAAATGAAGACAAACACCGCCGGGTGAATGGCCCGGCGTTGCGATGACCGCGCACTTCACGCCGATTATGTCAAGTTCCACGCCGTCTTTCAGCCAAAGCGAGATCTTCGCGGGCCGCTCGGGCACCCCGTACAGAGGAGGCAGACGATTGTTCTGGTTGAAAGCCCACGCTTCATCAGCGCTTGACATTCCGATGGGAGCCGGCAGCGCCCTGTGCAAGGCGGCCAGCGCACTGATATGATCCACGTGCCCATGGGTGGCAATGTAAGCTGCCACAACGAGGTGCTGTTCCGCCAGGAAGTCCAGGATCATGCGGCTATCATCTCCGGGGTCAACGACCATGACCCGGCCCGGGTCATTCCACGCGATGTAGCAGTTTGTTCCAAGCGGTCCTACCGCAATGGTTTCAATGTTCATGGCGGCCATATTGTAGCCATAACCTGTTCGAGTCAAGCAAAGACAAGTTTCCATCCACCGGCACCGACGAATAATAGGTTGAATAATTGGCGAGTGATCTGGTATCTTTGACGCACTTCGAGAATAATCGGTTTTCTGGAGGATTTTTAATATGAGTATGAGAATTCATTGGCTGTTTGTTGCCGGGACGGCGGCTTTGCTGGCGCTTGCCTGCCTGCCGGGATGCGGGACAATCGGCGGGACCGGTGAGGTTGACGAGAATGTCCTGAAAGTTGGGATTACCCCAAATACGCCCCCGTTCGCCTTTAAGCGTAACCGCAAGATCACGGGGCTTGAAGCCGATATGGCTGCCGAACTCGGCAAGAGTCTGAACAGGCCTGTCCGGTTTGTAGAGGTCAAGTGGGGCGATCAGATCCCCGCGCTTCTCGACGGCAGAACGGATATCATCATGTCGGGCATGTCAATCACGGACCTGCGCCAGGTGCGGGTTGCCTTCTCGGATCCGTATCTCAGGAGTGGACAGATGGCCCTGGTCCGGCGGGATGATGCGGGCATGTTCATCACGCGAGGCTCCATTCTGCTTACGCGGGGCAAGGTGGGCATCGAGAAGGGTGCAACCGGCGAGTTCTTCGTGCAGAGGGAATTTCCTTACGCAACGCCCGTTTCCTTTAACTCGGTGGATGATGCCGTGCGGGGGCTCATCAGGGGGAATGTTGATCTAGTCATACACGATGCGCCCGTCGCGTGGTGGCTCGCAGCGCAGCATGAGGCCGATGGTGTCAGCGTTGTCAATATAGTGCTGAGCGCGGAATACATGGCGTGGGGGGTGCGTAATGATGACCTTGACCTGCTCGAGTCCGTTAACGGGGCTCTTGTTTCGTGGCGCCGGGACGGGCGCTGGGAGAAGATAGTCAGGCGCTGGCTCCCATACATGAAGTAGATGAATCCTTCCTGCAGGAGGCTCATGCCTTTGCTGCGGCGCTGCAGAAATTAGATGCGAGGTCGAGAAGCGCTTCCTCCGGCGTGATCAGGGGCGGCATGAGGTAGGCCACATCGCCGAGCGGCCGAATCAGGATGCCCTTCTTCAGTAGTTTCTGCCGTACCCTTTGGGCTCTCGAGACCTCTCCGGGCGGGGCGGGTTCGAACTCCACTGCCGAGAGCAATCCCAGCCCGCGCACGTTGAGCACTCCCTCCGTCCCCTCCAGCTCTTTCATTCGCGCCTGGAGCAGGGCGCCCATAGCGGCTGACTGCGTGACTATTTTTTCTTTCTCGTAGATCTTCAAGGTCTCCAGCGCGGCCGCGGCCGCGATCGGGTTCCCGGCGAAAGTGTGGCCGTGGTAGAAGGTGTGATCCTCGGGCTGGTCTGAAAACGTGTCGTAAATGGCTTCCTTGACGACGGCCGCGCTGATTGGAAGATAGCCGCCGGAAAGGCCTTTTCCGATGCACACTATGTCCGGGTCAATGCCGGCATGCTCGAACGCGAACATCCTGCCCGTTCGTCCAAAGCCCATCGCTATTTCGTCCGCGATCAGAAGAACATCATGTTCCCGGCAGAGCGCGGCCAGTTTTTCCAGATATCGCGCCGAATAGATGCGCATGCCGCCCGCGCCCTGGCAGAGCGGCTCGATGATGACGGCGGCGGTTTCATGCGAATGATTTTTGATGAGCGTCCCCATGGAATCAAAACATTCCAGCGCACAGGATTCCGGGCGTTTATTCCACCGGCATAGCCCGCAACAGGGCGACTCGGCCTGGCGGGCGCGGATGACCGAGCGCTCAAACGGCGCGTGAAACGCCTGCATAAAGCCTACTCCCACGGCGCCGAGGGTGTCGCCGTGGTACGCATTCTCCAGGGAGATGAAGCTGCGGTGTTCGGGCATTCCGCGGTTGTGCCAGTATTGAAGCGCGATCTTGAGCGCGGCCTCGACGGCGCTCGCGCCGTCGCTGGCGAAAAATATCCTCCTGCGATCGCCGGGGAACAGGGCCGCCAGTCTCCCGGCAAGCTCAATAGCGGCTGGATGCGAGAGGTTGCCAAGGATGCTGTGCTGTAGCAGCCCCGCCTGGCGCCGGATGGCCTCGACAATCCGCGGGTGGCCGTGGCCGAGGTTGCATGCCCACCACGAGGAAACAGCGTCGAGGTAGCGGTTGCCGTCGGAATCGAACAGGTAGACGTCGTCTCCGCGCACGATCACCGGGAAGTCCTGCGACTCGATCTGCGAGCGCTTCGAATAGGGATGCCAGATGAAGCGACGGTCCATATCCCTGTATGATTGAGCATTAATCAGCATGAGACTTCCCATGATAGCATTCTGATTTCTCATCTGCAGTGAACGTTTGTGCAGGTATTTTTAGCGAAGGCGACCATGGTGCAAATGTTAGCAGGTTGCGCTTGATTGACAAGCATTCGCCCACCAATTCGCATTATGACTTGGCCCCCTCCAATCTTACACTCCCGCGACCATGCCAAAGGCATGGCAGGCGCCAGGCTTGCCCCGCGCAACGCGGGGTCGCGGGGGGCCGACCAAAATTAGAATTGCTGAATCGTGAACTTCTGCAGCGCTTCTTGAACTTTGCGTGAATATCTTTATCAACCTGCGAAATCATTTGTAATTCCGAGTTA
>CAYWJE010000095.1:0-11895 GCA_964458525.1 uncultured Verrucomicrobiota bacterium | reverse complement strand
TTAGCTCCTTAGCCGAGCTTTCTTTGATTAAATGAGTTGAACAATTGTTTTTGGCGTTCATAACGAGTTATAGCACAATGTGTTCAGTGTTCGGTGTTCAGAGTTCAGGACGGAACAATCTTCCCTGAACACCGAACACTGAACACAGAACACTTTCAGCGAAGCTGGCTAGGGGTTAGGCGTTAGGGGCTGAAAACACACGCTAAACATGGAAGCACCGGAAAGATAGAGTTGAAGCCTGATTCGCGCTCTACCGTCCGCCGTGGACGCGGAGAAGCTTTTCGATCTTGTCCTGCCCGGAAATTCGCGCCCAGCGCATCGGTGTGGCGCCCGTGGAGTCCTTGGCATTGACATCCGCTCCGAAATCGAGAAGGAGGCTCGACACGTTGTAATGGCCCTTTGACGAGCTGATGTGCAGACTAGTCACTGAATTCGTGCCCTCCGTCCTTGCGTTAGGATCCGCGCCCGACTCTAGCAGCACCGCAACGACCTCCGGAAACCCGGCCTCCGCAGCAAGGTGCAGCGGGTTCATTTTGAACACGCGATACTTCATGCCCATGGCTCCGGTGTCCGCCCCGTTGTTGAGCAGGAACCGCGCCATATCCGGACGATTGAACGATGCCGTCTTGTGAAGCGACGTAAGGCCATACGCATCCGGCTCATTCACATCCGCGCCGCGCTCCAGCAGGAGTTCGGCAATATCCATGTGGTTGCCCAAGGCCGCCCAGTGAAGGGGTGTCGCGCCGGTTCGCTTGTCGGAAGAGTGGACCAGGGCTGGATTGGATTCCAGGAGTCTGGCCACTTTCCCCCGGTCGCCCGCTCTTATCGCCCTGTTCAAGGCCGCCGCGCCGCCAAGACCTCGTATCACGTGCGGCAGCGCCACAACGGCCGCGCAGATAAGGATTCCAATCCAGAAATGCTCCTGTCGAACGCCTCTCAATTTAGAACCTTCTTTGATTGTGGTTTAGTAACTGTTATGAAAAGATTAACATACATCCCCGGCATCTCAAGAAGAAAAGTAACTGCTCAGGTATGCCCCGAACAGGCTGTAAATACGCGTTCTTTGCGCCAGGATAAAATCCTGGCCTACATTTTTTCATGCTGTAGGCCACCATTGTATGGTGGCGTCTGAGTAGTTACGAAGAAAAAGCGTCTAAACCTCATTGACAAACGGATTCCGCACGGGCAGAGTGAAAAGAAAGCTGGAATAGGGACGGGAGGAATTCCAATGAAGACCCCAGTGTGATTCATACCGCTTCAAACCGGCGAAACGCCGGAGAGCGCGGGCGAGATTGACTGCCGCTCCATGTTCGCCTATGCCGCCGAACTCGGGGTTGGCTCTCCCGATTACGAGCTCGTGGAGCTATGAGCCGGCGCATGCCGGCAGGGAAGAGCGTATGACGTCCAGCGACAAGAGGCCGGAACAGCTTATCATCCGTCCGCCGAGCGAGTGGCGCAGCATTCTCGTGCGCGTGACCCGCGGCTGCCGCTGGAACCGTTGCCGCTTTTGCGGGATTTATCCCCGGCTCGGAGAGCCGGGATTCTCGGTGCGGCCAACCGGGGAGATCAAGCGCGATATCAGGTTGCTTCGTGAACGTTGCCACAATGCGGGCGCCACGGCGTTTCTGGGCGACGCCGATCCGCTCCAGGCCGGGCTCGACGTCTTCACAGAAATCTGCCGGTTCTTGCACGAGACATTTCCGGAACTGCGGCGCCTCACCTGCTACGCGCGCGCGTCAACAATCTGGAAATTGAAGAAGGCGGGAGTGACGCGTCTTGCGGAAGCCGGCTTGAACAGGGTGCACATCGGCCTTGAATCGGGAGATGCCGACATTCTCAAGTATCATAGGAAGGGATTGACTCCCAAAATGGCGGCGGAAGCCGGGCGTCTGCTTAAAGAAGCGGGCATCGAGGTTTCGTTCTACGTTCTCCTCGGGCTCGGCGGGATGGACCGTTGGCAAGAGCATGTAGACGGTACGGCGGAAGTCGTGAACCGGGTGAACCCTGATTTCGTCAGACTGAGGAGAATATGGCTTTACACGGCCGCCGATTATGAGGGCGGTCCTGAGTGTCCGCTCTGGAGCGAGGTGCGCTTGGGCCGATTTGTCCCCCAGTCGGACGAGGGAACTGTGTTGGAGCTCAGGCGGCTGATCGGGAAGATGGACGGGGTTTTGTCCCTCGTCTCCTGCGACCACGCGAACAACTATGTGCGCGTCGAAGGACGACTTCCCGGTGACAAGTCCGCGATGCTGGCCGTCATAGACGGTTTTCTTGCGATGAGCCCGGAGGAACGGGAAGCTCGCTATGCGAAAGTGGGCTCGCAGTTGTGAGAGCGGCCCGTCAGCGGCGGGCGGCGGCGTCCGCCCGCTCAAGGGCCTGCTCAAGACGCCACTCGATGTCTGCCGGATCATGCAGCGAATCGTGCGGATGCTCTATGGCCTCGACGACTCCCGTCGCAGCATTGAAGGCAATCGGGCCGTAACGGCCGGAACGCCCGGATTTTTCCAGGAACTCCGCGAAGGCATCGCCCTTGCTGTAGTGCCAGAACTCGTAAGGATAGGCCATAAAACCGCGCTTGCGCATCAGGGCGGTGATCTCGTCCCGCGTTTCGGAGGCCTCCCGCGAGATGAACGGCGAAGACATGGGCGTAAGTTCCGAAAGTTCGAGGTATGGCCCGCCCCTGTCCAGCTCAGAACGGTCGTCCATCCGGAGTACGGAAATATCAATCGCGCTTCCGGACATGTGTGTGCCGGTACGCGGCCGGGTTGCAACCAGCACACTCAGCCGGCGAAAGAACAAATCGGGGGCCGGGATGGCCCCGCCGTTTTCCCATATAACCCGCTTGAGCACAACGTCTATCACCTTCTCTTGCAGCGCCAGGGCCTTCTGCATCGCAGTGGTCCGGTAAGCATCCTCCACCTTGAGCACCCAGCCCCTCTTATTCATATCCCCGGCAACGCCCACGAAGTCCGCGATCAGCCCCTCGCGGAGCCGGAAGATGCGCTGGTGCCTGCCCGCGAGCCTGGTGTGCGAAAACTCGACGATCACGCCTGACTCCTCCACAACCTGTTCAAGGTCAACCAACGGCTCACCGCAATCCTCCACCGGGTAGTCGAGCATTTTCTCCATGAAACCGAAAGCCGCATCCATCTGTTCCGTCCAGAAAGCGCGCCGCGCGTCGTCGCCATCCCTGCCCCTTTTCGATCTGGCGGGGTGTAAATGTCCCGTTGAGCGGCCAGCCGGGCGGGCGGCGGGCGATTTTTCCTGGACAACCTGCGTTGAATGGCCGAGCGGACAGGAATCGAGCAAGTTGCGCCTGTACAGCTCGTAGGAAGCCTTGTCCATGAGGTTCCTTGCGCCGGCGAGCGCCACCCCGGCCACGGCGGGGTGCGACATGAGCCTGCCGAACCGCAGGTTGGGCGCGAAGGCCCTGACGTTTTCGACAAAACTGTTCCAGAAGATATCCGAGCCGCATACCACCCCGCCGGTTCCGAACAGTGGATAATCCGATTTCAGCAGGTCATGCTTGTCGAGGGCGTCGAACACCGTTTCCGAGAGCTCGTGCGCCGCCGCGAGAAGGATTTCCCTGCTCACCCTGTCTCCCGCCTCGGCCTCACGGTTGACCACGGCGGCAAGGGCGGCAACCGTTTTGCGGTCGCCCGACTTGACATTGAACAGAGCGATCTTCCAGAATTCCCTGGGCTCCATCATCGCCCTGATTACGCGCCCGAGCGACGTGGCATGCCGCGAATGCATCAGGCCGCGGGTCATCGCGCGCAGCGCGCTCTGCCCGATCCAGAAGCCGCCCCCGAAGTCGCCGGTCAAAGGGCCCCTTCCGTCAAGATGCTCAACAGCGCCATCTTCCGTGACGAGGTGGACGAAGGCGCCAGTGCCGGAAAGCGCTACGATTCCGTGAGCCTCGCCTGCGACTGCGAGCGCGGCATCCGCCTCGGTGACCGCGATATACTCGAACTCCGGGCCGAATAGCCGCTTCATTGCGGCAAGCACTTCGAATTCCTTCTTGAACATACGTCTCGCGGCGGGAATGGTCAGCATCTTGCCCACGGATGTCACGCACAGGGGGCTGCCGTCATAAGCGCTGAGCAGCGGCTCGCAGGCGGCGGCGATTGATGAAAGGTGCCTGCCAGTTGTGTTCCTGCCCACAAGGCGGTTGAATTTAAGGACCTTGCCGTCTGGATCGGCAAGCAGGGCTGAACACTTGGTCCCGCCCGGGTCAACAGCAATCATAGTTTTCATAGAGTACACTTCCACGCAATGAGGCGGTATCCTTGCGTATCCGGCGTCGGCGCGCAATACAAATCTTCCATTGTCTTCAACCGTTTCGGAACGACGAGCTTTCTTCTTCCCCCCTTTTTTATCCTGATGGCTTCGTCAACCCTCACCGTAATTTCAGCATATGCTGTTCTGGTAATGGAGACGGCCTGCCCGCATTAGTGCACCGATTCATTAATCGGCCGATGAAGCACAAGGCCTGCCAAAAAGCATTCTCGCTTGTAACTGCCAGAAAACCAACATGGATACCAATAAAATAAATCAGCGCTATCGTGCAGAAAAGCCGGCTGGAGAAGTATTGACGAGTACCTATTGATCTGATAAATATACGGAAACCGTCACAGTATCTCCATAAAAGAAAAGACTGCCATGATCGTTGCATCCCGAGAGCCCGCGAGCGGCGCTGCATTTCCGAACGGCACCATCCGCATTACGTACACCAGCGGTTTTGACGGCCAACAGGACTGGGCCCTTTTTCTGCCCGGTGACAGGCGCAAGAATACAATCGTCTTCCTCCACGGCTCATTTGCCGACGCGGATCAGATATTCGCCAGGCAGGACGTTCGCGAGTTCTGGCTCAGTCGCATCACCGACGGCAGCCATCCGCTGCTGTCCATCAATATGCGCGGAACGTCCTACATGAGCCCGGCAGCTACAAGCGATACAACCGATCTGCTGGAATACGCGCGATCGGAATTGGACTGCTCGAATTTTGTCCTCCTCGGGGGATCGGGTGGCGCATCGAGCGCGATGGCCTATGCAGTGCTGCATCCTGAGAACCTGCATGGGGTGATTGCCATGGGAATGTGTGATATCCTGGCACGCCTCGATTTCGCCGGCCGAAGCGACAATCATGTGTTGCAGAAGCTCCTCCGGCATGTATTCGCCGCATACGGAGGATCACCGGAGGATACGCCTCAGCTCTACAGGGACAGATCCATTCTTGCCAATATCGAGAAGCTCACCATGCCGATCGTTTTGACGATGGGTGAGAAAGACGCGCTCATCCCGGTTGCGGAAACGCGCAAGATTGTACACGCCATGCGCGGCAAACCGAACTTCCAGTATCGGGAGATACCGGGAGGTGATCACGATTCGGCTTTGTGGGTAGATGTTGACCTGGACACCGTGCGGCTGCGCGGCCGACAAACAGAGTAAAAGCGCCGAACAGTCGGATCGAACACGGTTCCGACAGGACCGTCGCATATATCATTCAAATCCCCAGCAAGGTTTCTGCATTCCGGACCTATTCACAACAACCGGGAGAGGGCCGATGGCAAAGAAGAAAATAAGCATTCCAACGGGAATAGAGAAGGTGCCTGGCGCCGGGCGGACCGAGCGCGCCGGAAACGGCGATGAAATCGTCAGCGTGCTGTCGCTGAACCGTCAGCATCTCCGCCTGACACAGGTCGTTCTCGCCGACCAGACGGACTACCACAATGAGCTCGTCCAGGAGCGGCAGTGGCTGCTCCATCCATCGGACATAGAAATATCGCTGCGCGGCAATCTGTTCGTGATCGAGGATCTCGAGAAAGGATCCGGGATTATCCTTGTGAAGCGAACGCCGCTGCCCTGGGCGCGCCCGGTCCAGTCCGGCTGCGATCTCAGGATCACGCCGCGCAAGGGTTTCGGTTTCGACTTCACACTGCTCGACTCGTACCCCCCCTCGCCCGCCGCGTGGGAAACTCTGAAATACAAGGGCGGCATGATACAACGCACCGCGGCGTTACACTCATGGCAGGCGGCGCAGCGACCCGCCACCCCAGGCCACACCCTGCCCCGCTTTCTGAGCAACACCTGGGGAGACCGTTCCCAGGACAGCCGGATCATGGAAGATTTCATAGCCTCTGAAATTGACGCCGCTTACCACCTGGGTGTTGACGTGGTCCAGATTGATGACGGCTGGCAGCGCGGAGTCACTTCGAATTCTGCGCTTGCCGCAGAGCGCGGCGGAGTGTGGGAAGGATTCTGGAACACCGACCAGAAGTTCTGGGATACCCATCCAGAGCGTTTCCCATGCGGGCTCAAGCCCGTGGTGGACAGGGCGCAGGGGCGGGGAATAAATATCGGCCTCTGGTTCGCGCCCGATTCGTGGAACGATTTCGCAAATTGGCGCAAGGATGCCGATCGCATCCTCGAACTCTTCACCATCCTCGACGTAGAACATTTCAAGGTGGACGGTGTCAATGCGATGAGCGACTTGGCGTTCGCCAACCTGCAGCGCTTCTTCAAGGCGGCGTTGGACGGCAGCAATGGCAAGGTGGTGTTCGATCTCGACATCACCGCGGGCTTCCGGCCCGGGTATTTCGGCGCAATGGAGGCTGGCACCCTTTTCGTCGAAAACCGCTACACGGACTGGCACAACTACTGGCCGCACCAGACGCTCAGAAACCTGTGGAAGCTCTCGCGATGGATTGACCCGCGCAGGCTGCGGATGGAATTTTTGAATAACACCAGGAACATCGAAAAATATCCGGAGGACCCGCTGATGCCGGCGCGCTACAGTCCCGCCGTTCTTTTCGCCACGGTCATGTTCTCCAATCCGCTCGGCTGGTTCGAGATATCCGGCCTGCCCGAGGTCTATATCAGCTCGGTATCAAGCCTGGTCAGGACGTGGAAAGAGCACCGCGTGGAAATTTTCGCGGGCGCCATATTGCCGGTCGGCGGCGAGCCGGACGGATTTGCGCCGACGGGATTCCTCTCCCTGCCGGAAGCCGGGAAGAGCGGTTACCTGCTCATTTTCCGGGAGCTTCATCACGCTGACCGATTCACGGTTGAAGTCCCGGGCACCCGCTTTGAAGACTGCGAATGGGAGCTGCTTGCGGGCGACGGAAGCATCGAATCGGACGGCGCTGGGGTTGTTGTGAACATCCCGGAAAGTCTCGGCTTCATCTTCACGCGCTTCTCCCGCAGCGGCGGCAGGAAGAAGGTAAGAGTCTAGGGTTTAGGCGCTAGTGCCTAGCTCCTAATGCCTAACGCCTAGCACCTGGCCAAATAACATGGGAAAACGATATGAAACAAGATAAGACGAGGAACAGCGCCGCGGATGCGTTGCGAGCCGGCATGGAAATTGAAGGCTTCAGGATCGAACAGGCGGCGCCATTGCCCGACCTGCGAGCCACCGCCATCCGGGCAGAGCACATTAAGTCAGGCGCGCGCATCCTGCACGTACTGGCGCCGGAAGACACGGAGAACTGCTTTGCCGTGATCTTCCCCACACCGCCCCCCGATGACACCGGGCTGCCGCACATCCTTGAGCACTCGGTGCTCGGCGGCTCAAGAAAATTTCCCGTGCGCGAACCGTTTTTTGAGATGGCGAAGATGAGCATGGCCACCTTCATTAACGCCATGACATCGCAGGCCTACACGGTCTATCCCGTGGCCAGCAACGTGAAGAAAGATTTCTTCAACCTCGCGGAAGTCTACCTCGATGCCATCTTCCATCCACTACTGAGCGAGGAAATCTTCCGCCGCGAGGCCCATCACCTTGCGCTCGAGGACAATTCCGATCCGACCACAGCGCTCAAGATCTCCGGAATAGTCTACAGCGAGATGAAGGGCGCAAACTCCATACCAGAGAGGCTGATCTGGCAGGCGTCTCAGCGCGGGCTGTTTCCTGATACTCCGCTGGGGCTTGATTCCGGGGGCGACCACGAACACATCCCGGAGCTCACATACGAGCGCTTCCTGGCCTTTCACAAAACGCTCTACCACCCGGCGAACGGGCTGTTCTTCATTTACGGCGACATACCCACGGCTGATCATTTGGCCTTTCTCGCGCCGGTCCTCGACGGCTTCGAGCGGCGCCCCATACGGACATCCGCGCCGCGTCAGCCGCGCTGGACGGCGCCGCGAAGACTGGAAAAAGAATACCCTGTTGGAAGGGACGAGGACACCTCCGCCCGCACCTTCGTTGCCCTCTTCTGGATCATAGGTGATGCGCTTGATCCGGCGCGCGGCGCGGAATGGAAGGTTCTCTCCGCGCTGCTTGCCGGCAACGAAGCCGCGCCGCTAAAAAAGGCGATAATTGATTCAAAGCTTGGGACAGACCTCCTGACGGCAGGCGCTCACGGCCACGCTTATGAGGAAGTATTCGCCGTGGGGATCAAGGGCAGCGAACCGGACCGGGCCGATGCCTTCGAACGCCTGGCGCTGGAGACCCTCGAGCGGCTGGCCGGCGAAACATTCGCGCGCGAGCGGGTGGAAGCCGCTTTCCAGCAGGTGGCTTACGAAACACTTGAAGTCACGACTCTGTTCCCGCTCAAGCTGCTTTTCGCCGTCTGCGAAAGCTGGTCTTACGGCTCCGCCCCCCTTACATTCCTGAATGCGCGCCGCGACCTCGATGCCTGCCGCGCCCGCTACGCATCCGACCCCACTCTCTTCAACCGCCTGGTGCGAGAGGCTCTCCAGGAGAACCCGCACAGACTGCTCGTGATCCTCCGGCCGGATGGCGAAGCGCAGGCCAGAGAGGACGCCGCCTTATCAGCCAAGATGGCCGCAAATCGCTCGCGCCTTTCAGCCGACGAGATCGCAGATATCGGGAAGGCAGCAGCCGCTCTCGCCGAGTCGCAGGGAACCCCGAATTCCCCCGATGCTCTTGCAAGGCTGCCGCAGCTCAAGACGAGCGATCTTCCGGCGGCCCCGCGCCGTATTCCCACTTCGATCGGACAGGTTGCCGGCACGACCATTCTTCACAACGATGTCTTCGCGAACGGGGTCAACTATCTGGAGATCGATATAGATATCTCGGGACTGCCCGAGGAATTATACCGCTGGCTGCCGCTCTACACCGACATCGTGGCCAAGATGGGCGCCGCGGGAATGGACTACAGCTCCATCGCGGAGCGGCGTGCTGCCTGCACGGGCGGGTTATGGTCATGCGCAGGCATATCCAGCCACGCCGCCGATCCCTCGATTCTCCTGCGCCATTACCGGTTCGGGCTCAAGACGCTCGACGACCGGGCAGGCGATGCGCTCGGACTGCTCGGTGACCTTCTTTTCGAGGCCGACCCGCGCGACCGCGAGCGGCTCAGGGACGTGCTGATCCAGGCTCGCGCGGCCTTGAGATCGAACCTCACCAATAACGGCCTCGGCACGGCTATGCGCAGAGCGGCCCGCGGCCTGAGCCCTTCCGCCGCACTCGGCCACATGTTCTTCAGCCCGGACGCCCTTCGCTTTGTTGAGGAACTGGTTGACTCATTCGACCGGCGAGCGGACGAGATCATGCACAATATCGAGCGCACCAGGGATTTCATCGCCGCCTGTACAGGACTGACGACCAGTTTCACGGGCAGCGAGTCCGTTTTTCGGGCCATAACCGGGACGATGGAAGACTGGCGCTCCCGGCGCCCGGCCCTGCCCGCCTGCGGAAGCCCGCCGGCTTTTCATCCGTTCGAAGAACCGGTCCGCGAGGGGCTGGCCGGCGAGATGAAGATCGCGCACTGCGTGAAGGCAATGCCCGCGCCGCACCTCGCTCATCCCGATGTGCCGCTGCTGCAAATCGGGCTGTACCTGGCCCAGTTCGACTATTTCCTGCCTGAAATCCGGTTCAAGGGCAATGCCTACGGGGCTGGTTGTTCCTACGACGACGGACAGGGCGCGCTCTGCCTTTACAGTTCCAACGACCCGCGCATTGTCGAGACTCTAGAGGTCTTCGACCGCCTGCGAGATCATGTATCCGGCCGGAAATGGAGCCAGACCGACATTGATCGGGCCATCATCGGGAATTCGAAGGACGCCGAGAAGCCGATCCGCCCGGCCGCCGCCAACACAACAGCGCTGACGAGGTTCATCCGGGGCGACACCGATGAACTGCGCGAGATGCGCTATTCCGCCAAGCGCCGCGCGGCGCCGGCGCAGGTGAAGGAAGCCATGCTGCGGATGCTGGACGAGAACGAGCCGGCTTCCGCGATATGCGTGGTGAGCAGCCGCGAGAAACTGGAAGAGGCCAATAACCGACTTGGTGCCCGCCGCCTGGCAGTATCCGACATTCTTACATAAGGGTCAACTCACGTCCCACGCGAAAAGCCGTACGCGTTCCGAGCCCCATGCGGATTCCGAGACGAACCGGATCGCGCAGGCATCCGCCTCCGCATCCAGACACACAAGCCGCTGATGATTTTCCTTGATCCTCGACAGGTTGCGCCAGGTTCCATCGGCTCCGCGGGCCTCGACCCTGAAATCACGGACGAGGGACGCGGGCATGGCGCGCGGTTCGGGATTCAACGGGAAGCAACAGGCGATGTTCCGGTGGCAGGATGCCGGGCCATCCCTCTCAAGATCGCTGTCAAAGACAAAACGTAACCGGCGAATGCGCACCGGGGCGGCGAATGAGTACTCCACCCATCCGCCGACGGCGGCTCCGGTCCACCCGTTCTCCACTCCGTTCACGGGGCGGTCAAGCCCGCCGCGCAGCGGCCCGGGGTCTCCCCCGGAGGCATTCAGGCCGGCGCTCAGGGTCAGCCCTGGCACTTCCCTGGCCAAACCCGGCAGATAGCAGTCATCATCCATCAGTGCCTGCTGCAACTCTCTGGTCCGGCCCGTGTGGACTTCGCGCGGGGAAAGGCCGTTGCGCGCCGCGATCGCTGCGGCCGTGCCCACGGCCTGACCGAGGATCGCGCATGTTGCCATCACGCGGGTCGAGCTCAGCGCGGCATGGGTTACGCTGATATTACGTCCTGCGAAGAAGAGGTTGCCTATGTTGCGCGAGTACAGACAACGGTACGGAATGCCATAGGGCGACGGGGCCTTGTGGAATATCGTGGGCGCGCCCGACCATTTCAGGCCGCCAGGATGATGGTCGTCCATT
The DNA here is from genome assembly GCA_964458525.1 of uncultured Verrucomicrobiota bacterium. Taxonomy (GTDB): domain Bacteria; phylum Verrucomicrobiota; class Kiritimatiellia; order JAAZAB01; family JAAZAB01; genus CAYWJE01. Next base: position 794 of record CAYWJE010000095.1, on the reverse strand, counting down.
GACCACCCGCCGTAAGCCGTCATATCGTCAAACCCGCCCCCCGCGCGCACGTCATTCTGGGTGAGAATGTGGTCGCCTATGTACCTGCGGCTTTCCCGCTTGCCGGGCAGGAAACCCACCCATTCCAGCATCCACCGTTCGGCCCCGTGGTCGCCCCTGTTCTTGATGTGATCCCACACTCCGAAGGCGGCCTTCAGCAGCTCGTCACGGATCGCCTCCGTATCGTGAATGGAATCCTGTTCTCCGCCGAGCTCCAGCCACCAGAAATTGTTTCCGCCACACACGCGGTGGTCCCTCCGGGGCAGCTCATCATCGGACTTGTAGACATTCGCCCAGGCCGGCGGGATGAAGGGTTGCGGAGAAGATGTCTCGCGCGCCTGGATCAGGCAGCTCATACCCATGGTCGCGCGGTCGGCCTCATCCGGCTGGATATCCTCATCGAACTCGCGCTGCGCCTCGCGCCCGATGCGGAACTCGGCACCAGTCAAGGGCGCCAGCACGCTGTCTCCGGAGCAGTCTGCGAACAATGATGCTTCCACCGTGTGCCGCGTCTGGGTCGTGAGCTGCCAGCCGGTGACGGAGCGGATAATACCGTTCTCCGTCACCGCGTCAAGGCACGAGCAGTTAAGAAGGAGCGTGATGTTCGGCTCAAACCTCGCCTTCTCGTAGAGTATGCTGTCCCATATCGAGAAGCTGAGGGCCGGGTTCCGGTACAGGTTATCGAGCATGATCTCCTCGAAGATGCCGGTCTCCCTGTTGCCCGCGCCGGTGGCGCCGCATACCCACATCCTTAT
>CAYWJE010000094.1:0-11944 GCA_964458525.1 uncultured Verrucomicrobiota bacterium | reverse complement strand
CTGCAACTATGAACTGTGAACTGTGAACCGTGAACCGTGAACCGTGAACGGGTACCTTTCTTTTTACGTCTTGCATCCAAGACCATCTGCAGGCAACATATTATCCATAAAGAGGGAAAAAGGCAATCATCGTGAAGAATACGGACAGAAAAATCAGGTACGAATGTGTGCGCTGCGGCAACTGCTGTCGCTGGCCGGGTCCGGTGCGAGTCACCGAGAAGGAAATCGGCGGGATTGCCGCGTTCCTGGGGATCGCGGAATCTGCATTCACGGAACGTTACACGCGGCTGGTTGACAATCGTTCCGCGCTGAGCCTCACGGAGAAGCCGGACGGCTCTTGCATATTTCTGGATGGCAACAGGTGTTCAATCCAGGCGGTCAAGCCGAAGCAGTGCCGCGATTTTCCCAACGACTGGAATTTCCCGGGCTTCAGGGAGGAATGCAGGTCGAAGATTGTCCTTTCGTGACAACCTGAAGGAGAGAATATGTGTGCGCAGAGACTGCCTCCCTGGATAAGAATACGGTTATCCTGCGGCGCGAAGAGCGGGGAAGTCCGTTCCGCGCTGGCGGAAGGAAAGCTTAACACCGTGTGCGAGAGCGCGCGGTGTCCCAACCAGTGCGAGTGTTTCGCGGCGGGCACCGCCACGGTGATGATTCTCGGGAATGTGTGCACGCGCAACTGCAGGTTCTGCGCGATATCATCGGGCGCGCCCGCGGCGCCGGACGCTGAAGAGCCCGGGCGGGTGGCGGAGCTGGCGGAGAAGCTGGGCCTCTCGCACGTGGTTGTCACGAGCGTAACTCGCGACGATCTGCCGGACGGCGGCGCCGGCCATTTCGTGGAGACTATAGGGCTGCTCAGGAAGAGGCCGGGCGCGACGGTGGAGGTGCTCACGCCGGACTTCAAGGGCTGCGCGCGGGCGCTCGACCGGGTTTTGGATGCCGCGCCCGATGTTTTCAACCATAACCTCGAGACGGTCAAGAGGCTGCAAGCCGGCATCCGTCCGCAGGCCTCGTACGAGCAGTCGCTGGGCGTGCTGCGTGCTGCGGCCGGTCGGGACTCCGGGCCGCTGGTGAAATCCGGGCTAATGGTCGGACTTGGGGAAACGGACGAGGAATTGCGCGAGGCGATTGAAGACCTGTATGAAGCCGGGTGCAGGCTCCTGACAATCGGCCAGTATCTTGCCCCGTCGAGGGGCCACATCCCGGTGCAGCGTTTCGTGCCGCCGGCGGTCTTTGACGAGTACCGCGAGTGGGCGCTGGCCATGGGGTTTGCGGCTGTTGTTTCCGGGCCGCTTGTGCGTTCCTCCTACCACGCAGGTGAAATGATTCCAGGCAAACGCGGGACGCGGTTATGAAAGACGCGAGCTACTTGTCCTACGTGATGGCGCAGGCGATAAGCGGGGCACTGCCCCGGCGCTTCGCGTACTGGGTGGGATTGCGAATTTCCGACTATTTCTTCAGCCGCGACCATGCCGGGCGGGCGGCCGTGATGTCCAATCTTTCGAACATCCTTGCCGCGCGCGATATGAAGCCGCCGGACGATGCGCTGCGCCGGATGGCGCGCGACAACTTCCGCATGTTCGGCAAGTACATCGTTGATTTCTTCAAGTTCGCGGATTTTTCGGATGACAGGATCAGGCGGCTGGTGGGGTTCGAGCACCTCGAATACCTCGATGAGGCTGAATCAAGGGGCAGGGGAGTGATCATGATCACCGCGCATCTGGGCAACTGGGAGCTTGGCGGGGCGGTGCTGTCGTCAATGCGCGGCACCTTGCATGCTGTTGTCCAGCCGCTGAAATCCAACAAAATCAACGAGCTGTTCCAGCGGCACAGAGAGAAGCGGGGCATGAGCGAGATACCGCTGGGCAGCGCCGCGCGCGGCGTGATGCGGGTGCTGCACGAAAGAGGGATAGTGGCCATGCTTGCGGACCGCGATTACACCGCGCGCAATGAAAGCATCTCCTTCTTCGGCCAATCCGCCCGCCTGCCGAGCGGGCCGGCGAGGATCGCGTGCAAGACCGGCGCGCCGATTGTGCCCACATTCATCCTGCGCCAGCCGGACGACACCTTCCTGATGCGGATGCATCCGCCCATCATGCCGGGTGATGCCGGCTGCGTTGACGACGTGAGGCGTGCCATCAGGGACGTCCTTGAGCGTGAGATAGCGGCCAATCCGCTGCAGTGGTTCATGTTCGACAACTTCTGGGATTAGGAGTGGTTATGGAAGGCAAACATTCGAGTTCAGACAAGGAATTCTGCGTGGTGGTTCCCGCGTACATGGAGCAGCGCAAGATAAACGACGTGGTCCGTCGTATCGGGAAATACTCGAGCCATGTGATCGTCGTTGACGACGGATCAACCGACCGGACTTCCGAAGAAGCCTCCGAAGCTGGCGCGGTGGTGCTCCGTCACGAGCGCAACATGGGCAAGGGCGCCGCCCTGAACAGCGGCTTCACCTATGCCCGGTTCAACGACTTCCACTGCCTCATAACCATGGATGCGGATGGTCAGCATGATCCTGCCGACATCCCCCGGTTTATTGAGGCGCACAGGCGGACGGGCATACCGGTGCTCGTGGGCAACCGCATGGCGGTGCCGGAGAAGATGCCGTTTCTGAGGCGGTGGACGAACAGGCTCATGAGCTGGTATCTGAGCCGGAAGATGAGGCAGTACGTGCCCGACACTCAGTGCGGTTTCCGGCTGTACCGCTGCGACGTGATTCCTTTCATAGCCACCGAGGCGGAGCGCTATGCGGCCGAGTCCGAGATACTGCTCCACGTTGCCTCGCGCGGCATAAGGATTGACTCCGTGCCGATCGACGCCATATACGGGGATGAAGAGAGCAAGATCAATCCCTTCATGGACACGCTTCGTTTCCTCCGCATGATCCACAAGGAAGCCGGGGGAAAGGGCAGGGCACGAAGGCGTTCCTGATTTTTGCGGACATTTTTCTTGTGCGCGGAGCGGCGCCTGCTATAATCCACACTTCATGCGCCCATCGTCTATCGGTTAGGACACCAGGTTTTCATCCTGGTAAGAGGAGTTCGACTCTCCTTGGGCGTGCCATTTATTCAGGAAAGCGGCCGCGGCCTTTCCGCGGAAGGGGGTTGTGATGTTTAAGGGCGCTTATACTGCGATTGTCACGCCATTCGCCCACAGCGGCGGGGTGGATTACGCGAAGCTTGACGATCTGGTCGAGTTTCAGATTGCCAACGGGATTGACGGCATCGTGCCTGTCGGCACGACGGGCGAATCGCCGACACTGGATTTCAAGGAGCACAACAAAGTCATCGAGGCTGTCATCTCGCGATGTGCCGGACGCGTGAAGGTTATCGCGGGCACGGGCGCAAATTCCACTGCCGAGGCGCTGGAGCTGACCCAGTATGCCAAGGATGCGGGGGCGGACGGATCTTTGCAGGTTACGCCCTACTACAATAAGCCGAGCCAGGAGGGGCTCTATCGCCATTTCATGAGTGTTGCCGAGATAGGACTTCCGATCGTGCTTTACAATATCCCGGGGCGGTCCGGCACGGAGATCGCGGTAGACACGGTCGCCAGGCTCGCGAAGCACCCTGAAATCGTGGCGCTCAAGGAGGCTGGCGGCAGCGTGAACAGGGTTAGCCAGGTCCTCGCGAAGTGCGATATCTGCATAGTGTCGGGCGACGACTCGCTCACACTTCCCATGATGGCCGTTGGCGCGAAGGGCGTCATAAGTGTGGCCTCGAACGTAGCCCCGAAGCCGGTTGCCGACATGGTGCATGCCGCGCTGGGCGGCGACTGGGCGGCGGCCCTGAACCTGCACAGGAAGTATTTCGGGCTTTTCACCGACCTGTTCATTGACACGAATCCCATACCCGTGAAAGCGGCCCTGGCCATGATGGGCCGGATCGAGGAGGAATACAGGCTTCCACTATGCCCCATGAGCGATGCGCTCAAGGCGAGGCTCGCCGACTGTCTGAAGGGTTTGGGGCTCGTCTGAGAATATTATGTCTAAGCAAAAAATCGTAAAGGTCGGCATTCTCGGCGCGGCCGGGAGGATGGGGCAGTCGCTCGTTCGCAACATCGGCCGTTTCCCGTGCCTCGCCCTTTTCGGCGCGCTTGAGGCGGACGGCAATCCGGCAGTGGGCAAGGACTCCGGACTGGTCGCGGGCGCAGGTGCTACGGGGATGATGATAGTTTCGGATATCCGCGCCCTGGCGGGGCAGGTTGATGTGTGCATAGACTTCAGCGCTCCATTGGCATCCGCCGCGAATGCGCTTGCGGCCGCGGAGATGAAGATAGGAATGGTCCTCGGCACCACGGGTTTGAAGGACGAGCAGGCCGCCGCCGTGCGGAAGGCCGCCAGCGTTGTTCCGGTGGTGTGGGCGCCCAACATGAGTAAGGGCATGAACCTGCTTTTCAATCTCGTGGAAAAAGCCGCAGGGATACTCGAAGGCTACGATATCGAGGTCATCGAGACGCACCACAGGCACAAGAAGGATGCGCCCAGCGGGAGTGCGTTGCGGCTTGTCCAGTCCGCTGCGGCGGCGCGCAAGCTGGATCCCGAAGCAGTGATGGCGCACGGCCGCCACGGGCAGACGGGCGAGCGGCCGGCGGCCCAGATAGGGGTGCATGCCGTGCGCGCTGGCGACGTGGTGGGCGATCACACCGTGATCCTGGCATGCGACGGCGAGCGGATCGAGCTCACGCACAAGGCGTCGAGCCGCGACTGCTTTGCCATAGGCGCGCTGGAGGCTGCGGGCTGGGTGGCAGGGCGCGGGCCGGGCCTCTACACCATGCAGGACGTTCTCGGCCTTAACAGGTGACATAATGGAAGCGGGATTGGCGCTCGGTTCAAACTTGGGCGATCGTCTCGGGCTGCTGAAAGAGGCGAAGAAGAGGATACTGGCCATCGAGGGTGTTTCACCCGTCGCGCAATCGCGCATTTACGAAACAGGGCCGGTGGACGTGCCCGGTGAGTTCGCAGACATGCCTTTTCTCAATTCCGTTCTGGTAATCGAAACGGCTATGCCCGTCGAGAAGCTGGCCGGCCTGTTAAAATCCATCGAGCTGGATATGGGGCGTGTGCCTTCAGCTGTCCGCAATTCGCCGCGTCCGATTGATATTGACCTGGTTTATGCTGGCATGCTTCATATGAAGACCCGCGCGCTGGAAATTCCGCATCCACGGTGGGCTATTCGCCGTTTCGTTGTTCAGCCGCTGGCCGACGTCAGGCCGGCCTTGCGCATTCCCGGCCAATCCGGTAGTGTTACGGATGTTCTTGCCGCCCTCAAGGGCGCCGGCGGCGTGGAACTGTTTGCCGACGAGTGGTGAGTCGGTGCAGGACAGGAAGATGACTCGCGCAGAGGCGCAGAGGCGCAGAGGATGAAGGAGAACGACATCGGAACGATGGTGATCGAAGCGGCTATAGCCGTCCACCGTGAACTGGGGCCGGGACTGCTGGAGACCGTATACGAGATCGTTCTTGCCCGCGAACTGGGCGAGCGTGGACTGAAGGTGGATCGCCAGATACCCGTGCCAATTACATACAAGGGGATGAGGTTTGACGAGGGTTTCCGGGCAGACCTGATTGTTGAGAACAAGGTTATTCTGGAGCTGAAGTCTGTGGAACGAACGACGGCGGCGCACAAGAAGCAGGTGCAGACCTACCTGAGGCTGACGGGGTGCAAGCTGGGCTACCTGCTCAACTTCGGTGAAGAGGTTATGAAGACCGGTATCACCCGCTGCGTAAATGGTCTTGAAGAATAACTCTCTGCGCCTCTGCGCCTCTGCGCGAGAAAAAAGGAAGTTTAATTGGCTACGGGAAGCAGATAAGATCATTCGCGCACTTGTCCGCCTGTGGTGGAGAGGCGCGGAGGCAGGGGGGGTGTTGAATGAATTCAGGAAAATGGACGACCAGCAGGATGAGAGCGCTGAAGGGAAAGAATCGTTTTGCGTGTCTCACAGCCGCCGATTATTTCACCGCGCGCCTTGTTGACGAGGCGGGGTTGCCCTTGATCCTCGTTGGCGATTCGCTCGCCATGACCGTGCTAGGTTACAAGAACACTCTGTCGGTAACAATGGACGCTATGCTGCACCACACCGCCGCCGTCGCGCGCGGCGTGGAAAACGCGATGGTGGTCGGCGATATGCCCTTTCTCTCCTACCAGGTGTCGATTCCGGAGGCCATCCGCAATGCCGGACGCTTCGTGCAGGAGGCGGGGGCCGACGCCGTGAAGCTCGAGGGCGGCGCCGTGCGCGCGCCGACCGTGCGCGCGCTTGTGGATAGCGGCATACCTGTGCTCGGGCACATAGGGCTCACGCCGCAGAGCGTGCTGGCGCTTGGCGGCTACAAGGTGCAGGGCCGCAGGCCGGAGCAGGTTGAGCAGTTGTCGCGGGACGCCGTCGCGCTGGAGGAAGCCGGGGCCTTCGCGCTGGTTCTCGAATGCGTGCCGCCAGAGGCGGGCAGGGAGATAACGGGCGCTGTGGGAATTCCAACCATAGGCATCGGCGCCGGACCGCATTGCGACGGGCAGATACTCGTGATCAACGACCTGCTTGGAATGACCGCGGGCGGGAGCGCCAAGTTCGTCAAGCGCTATGCCGAGCTTGGCGCGGAGATGAAGAAGGCTTTTTCCGCTTTTAAGGATGACGTCGAGCGCGGCGGTTTCCCCGATCGTGAGCATTGTTACAGCTGATCCCCGATCTTTCCCATGTACCGTGTTGAGCGGGTTTGCGCAGAAGGAGACGCCGGGATGCAATCCCGGCCTACAGCTGCATGAACGGTGGTGGATTTGGTGCTGGATGGAGCGGTTGTCCTGTGTCCGCAGGCCGCGCACTTGAGCCGGTCGCCGGATATTTTCAGTGGCGCGAGCCGTTTTTCTCTGCAGAGCAGTTATCATTTTACCATTTTTCACGCTTGAGCACACTTGCCTTTCCTCCGCGGTTGTGGCATAGTGACCGGAAAAGATGCGAAAGTTAACCTGATGAGAATTGTCGTTTCACCTCTGGAAATGCAGAATATTGCAGCCGGGAAGCGGATTGCCGGGCAACGCATCGGCTTTGTTCCGACCATGGGCTGCCTTCACGAAGGGCACATGTCGCTCGTGGATCTTGCGCGCAAGGAGGCGGATGCCGTTGTGGTCAGTATCTTCGTCAACCCGTCGCAATTCGGGCCCGGCGAGGATTTCGAGCGTTATCCGCGCAACCTGGAGCGCGACTCTGAGTTGTGCAGGGCGCGGGGAGTGGACATAATCTTTCATCCGTCGGCGGATGATATGTATTTGCCGGGCCATTCGGTGTTCGTTGATGAGGACAGGTTGTCGCGTGGGTTCTGCGGGGCTTTGCGGCCAGGCCACTTCCGCGGGGTGCTCACCGTCGTGGCCAAGCTGTTCAATATAGTCCGGCCGGATACGGCGGTTTTCGGGCAGAAGGACGCGCAGCAGGCTCGCCTGATACAGCAGATGGTGGCAGATTTGAATTTCCCGGTTCGGATTCTGCTTGGTCCGATAGTCCGCGAAAGCGACGGCCTGGCAATGAGCTCGCGCAACGCGTATCTCTCGGCAACCGAGCGTCGTGACGCTCTATGCTTACGGCGGGCATTGCAGGCCGCCCGGCGGCTTTATCGCACGGGCGAACGCGGCGCCGACTCGATCGTCGCTGCCATGAAGGCTGTCATCGAGCCTGTTTCTTCGGCGCGGGTGGATTATGCTGCAATCGTTGATCAGGGCACGTTTCAGCCGATTCAGCAGCTCCAATCGCCCGCGCTGGCGGCTCTGGCTGTGCGCATCGGTAAAACCCGCCTGATTGATAACCTGACACTGCCGGATGATACTCCGAGCAATTTACCGGATTGATATTCGCACTTTTGGGAATGGTTCAAATCCTGATTTCATTTTAAGGCAGGGCGTGACAGCTTGTCGCGCCGTCTCAAGCGGCCGGACTGGCAGTCCGGCCCTACCCAGACTGTTTCTTGACGGACCTGTTTTTTGAACCAGGTCCATTTTTGGGTGTCGCATTTTATGGTTGTATGCGCCCGGCTGTTGTGTTAGAAAGGACGCATTGATGAGAAAAGCCACGCGAGTTTATAACGATGACGGACGAATGGCGTTTGCTATCGGCGGTCTCCAATTTCGCAACCCGTTCATCGTCGCTTCCGGGCCTACGGTCAAATCGAAAGAACAACTGGTGCTGGCCGAGGAATCCGGCTGGGCCGGCGCGAGCCTGAAACTGGCCTTTGAGCCGGAGCCGTATATCAGCCTGCCGCCTCGTTATCGTTGGTTTGCCAAGGAAAAATACCACGCTTTTACTGCCGAAAAACGCTTAACCTTTCAGCAATGCCTGCGATTGCTTGAGGATGGACGCCGGGCAACGCGTAGCCTCGTGCTTTTCGCCAATATAACCTATGTGGGCGACAAGCCCGGCACAACCGGTTGGGAAGAAATGGCCCGCAAGGCCGAATCCGCCGGAGCGCATGCAATTGAACTCAACATGTGCTGTCCAAATATGTCTTTCAATGTCGCCTTGTCGGAAGAAATGCGCACGGCGCAGACCGGCGCCAGCATGGGCCAGAACGCTGTCGTTGTCGGCATGATTGTGGAAGCTGTCAAGCGGGCGGTTAAAATCCCGGTATTTGTGAAGATCACACCGGAAGGTGGCCGGATCGCCGACGTGGCGAAAGCCTGTTTCGACAAGGGCGCCGACTGCGTGTGCTCGGTCGCTAACCGGCTGGCCATTGCCGATTTCGACATCGAGAACATCAACCAGGGACCGTACCGCCTGCAAGACGAGCCGACCCTGGCCTGTTTTTCCGGACCCTGGATCAAGCCCCTGGCCTTGCGCGACGTGTTCGAAATTCGGCGCAAGGCTGGCCCCGCCCCTTTTGTCCAGGGCACTGGCGGCATTGCCGGTTACCGCGACGCCGTGCAAATGATAATGTGCGGCGCCGATTTAATCGGCGTTTGCACTGAAACGATGCTCAGGGGGTTCGATTTCCTGCCGCGCTGGCTCAAGGGATTGGGTGAGTTCATGGATCGACACGGCTATAAAACCTGCCGCGACTTTCGTGACCTGGCCGCTGGCAAAATCACATCGGCCGACAAACTCACTTTGCATGGTGGCTACGCGCAAGTAGATCTTGAAAAATGCACGGGCTGCGGACTGTGCGCGGCCATCGGCCACTGCAACGCCGTTATGATAGTTGACAAGAAAAGCTGCATTGACCGGCAGAAATGTATGGCCTGTTCCACCTGCGTGGATATATGTCCGGCCGCCGCTATTAGCATGGTACCCGCCGGTATTTTGGAGAAGCAATCATGAGCCGGTTGATTAAGCATGGGGATCCGCAGTCGGCCACGGAGATTACGCTCGGCCAGGACGCATACATTGACGAACTTTATGGCTGTTTCCGCCTGCATAACCCGAAAGGTGACGCCTTCTCTGAGCAGCGTGAGGTTGAAATCGCCGTGCGCAGCGGCAAAACCGTACGCATAACCGTGCCACCCTCTATGAAAATCGAACTGCCCGCCGGCCGGAAAGTGGTCAATACCGATCTTTTCCGATTGGAAGAAATCGGCCGGCATGGCGATTCGATGCATTTGTTGACCATGCGCGCGGGATGGAACCAGACGGATGCGGACATCCGCAGAATGATCGAGTTGGATAGTAGCGGCTCATTCGTCGCCAAGCTGACCGGGGACGGCTTCGACGTGCCGATCGCAACTTCGTCTGTTCTGCCGCTTGGGGCGCACAGCACTTGGATTGGCATGATCCTGGTGCATCCCGAAGCGCGCCGCCAGGGCATCGCCAACGCCATGATGCAGGCCTGTGTGCGCTATGCGCTCTCCAAAGGCAAGGTGATCAACGGACTTGACGCCACGCCCATGGGCAACACGGTCTATGGCGCCGTGGGTTACGTCAATTCCTATCGCCTCTGGCGCTCAGTTTTCCAATTGGACGAGTTTGCGGACAAACCGTTCGACAGCCATCACGCGAAACCGATGACGGCAGACGACCTGCCGGAGGTGATCCGCTACGACGCCACGGCATTCCTGGAACGCGGCAAGATTCTGCGCGAACTGTTTGCCGATAGCGCAGGGCGCTGTTATATCTATCGCAATGACGCGGGCGCGGTTCAAGGCTACTGCTATTCACGTTCCGGCCGTATTCGCTCGTTTGTGGGACCCTTCATCGCGGACAACGATACGATCGCGCTAAACCTGCTGACGGCAGTGTCTCGAAGACTGCTGGAAAACAAAAAGAATACAACGGCTTTTATGGACACTCCGGAGAGCAAGTTCACCGACAAGGGCGTCTATGTGGAGCGTGCCTTCGATCAGGAAAACAAGCCGTCCGGCCACCGCTTGAGCGCCACCTTGAAACCCGTGCGCGATTTTACGCGCATGTATCAGTTGGTGCCGGACAGCGAAGCCGACGCGCTGGTCGAACGTTTCAGGCAGGCCGAAGGTTTGCGGAAGGATTCGCCGCGCGTGGCCGATTTTGCCGACACCGTTTATCGTGCCGTGGCCAATTACACCGAAACCCTGGCATTCATGACCCTGGAACGCGAATCGCTCCAGCAGAAATACTGGGGCATTACCGGACCGGAAAAAGGCTGAGCGGAGGCGCATGAAAACACTGATTGACATCGGGTGGAACGAACTGCAGCAGATGAGTCTTGCGGAGAAGTCCGCCTGTTTCAGCCAGAATGGACGGCTGTACCACGTTCTCCTTGCGCAGCAATTCAACAGAGAGGTGCTCGAAGAGCTTTGCGACATGGCCACCACGATGCGCCAGATAGCGAAGACCAAGGCGGGCATGGATTTCCTGCGGAGTCAGTTGACGCACAAGACGGGCATGCTCTACTTCGCGCAGCCGAGCAGCCGCACGTTTCTCTCGTTCCACTCCGCGTGCCAGGTGCTCGGCATGCAGATCGTCGAAGTGCGCGACACGGCCACCTCGAGCGAGGTGAAAGGAGAGACGCAGGAAGACTCCGTGCGGACCTTTAGCTCGTTCTCGGACGTTATTATCATGCGCAACGCGGTGGGCGGCCTCGCCGAGAAGATGGCGTGGACGCTTTCGCGTACGGAGCGCCCCGTGCCGATAATCAATGCCGGTTCAGGCAAGGATCAGCATCCGACCCAGGCGCTGCTCGATATCTACACCCTGCGCCGGAGCTTTGAAAAACGCGGTGGGATTGACGGCAAGACAGTGTTGTTCGTGGGCGATCTGGCGAGGGGCAGGACAGTCAGGTCGCTTGCGCAGCTGCTGACGAACTACGAAAGGGTTAAGCTCCTGTTCGTTGCGCCTAAATCATTACAGATAGGGCGCGACATACTTGATATTCTCGACGCCAACCGGGTGGAATACGAGGTCTCTGATGAGTTTGCGAAGGTCATTCCGAAGGCCGACGCCATCTACATGACGCGTATCCAGGACGAGTGGGACGAGAAGAAGGGCGAAAGCGGCAAGATAGACATCTCGGCTTTCAGCTTCCGGACCGAGCACCTGGCACTGATGCGTCCGCACGCTGTGCTCATGCATCCGCTGCCGCGCCGGCAGGAAATTGAGGTGGAAGTGGATCACGATCCGCGCGCCATGTACTGGCGGCAGGTCCGGAACGGCATGTGGGTCCGCGCGGCGCTGATGGTGCATATCTTCGACTGCCGCGACAACATCCGCAGTTTTCGAGGCGCTTAGCGCTCTGTCTCATCAGGAATATTAGTAACTACTCATGCTGTTTTTGACGGCCGCACAAGCCCCGACTCCCGACCTCCCGGAGAGTCGGGACTTTGAGGTCGGGATTGTCCCGCCGTATTTCTTGCGCATGAATAGTTACGGTATAGCAATATATGTGGGGGAGATCGGCAGGGATTCACCACGGAGGCACGGAGGAGAAGAGATTGATTGAATTTACTCCGGGCGCAAAACGCGCCGGAGTAAATTCAATCAACGATTTATTTGGGAG
>CAYWJE010000093.1:0-11946 GCA_964458525.1 uncultured Verrucomicrobiota bacterium | reverse complement strand
AGACGCCCATGCCACAAGAGGTTTTGCAAGTCCCCATACTGGCGCAATCCCGGCAGATATTGCCGACTCTTGAAGTTTTCTTCGGGGGGTATTAAGGATCTTGCCCTTTTGTCCGAACAGTTAAATACGAGAATTCAATATGTGCTGACCTCTAAATAATAGAAGGGGGTGATGCTAAAAGGTAAGACGGGTTAGAGGCAAGGCATGGCCGATGGTTAATGTGCCGCGCAACCATCAGCTTGCAATTTGAGGATCGCGCGGCGGAATAGCAGTAAGCAGTTGATGGCACACAAGGATGTGTGCCAAAATAAATGAACAAAAGAGGATTCAAGGAGGAATCACAATGCAAGTATTAAATAACGCTCCCGCATTTACCGTTTGGAAGACCTACACGTCTAACGTGGACAACATGCGTAAGTCCATGTCGAAACTCTCATCTGGTCTCGGCATTCAGTCTGCTGGTGACGATCCGGCAGGGTTGGCCATGAGCGAGCGTATGCGCGCTCAGTACCGTAATAGTGCGGCTGCCTCATCGGCTATCGAGAGCACGGTGTCCTATTTCCAGACCTCGGACTCGTGGCTGCAGAAGATGCATGACATTCTCGGCCGTATGGCTGAGCTTGCCATTGCCGCCAACGACGGTACGAAGAGCTCGACCGACCGTAGCAATCTGCAGGAAGAATTCAAGCAGATGCAGAAAGAAATCGGCCGTATCGCCGATGGCTCTTCCTCGGCGGCCAAGTACAACGGAGAAGCGCTGTTCCAGGGCGCTGAGGTGACCGTGCAGGTCGGTCCGGATTCCGGTCAGGAGTTCACGACCACGTCCATCAACCTGACGACCGGCGACGGAGCATCAATAGGCACGCAGAACAGTGCAAAGGTCACATGGGCCAGTCTTGTGGCGTCTGACGGTGTCAGCATCGGCGTCGCGTCTGTCGCGGGCGCGGTCATCGGCAAGGTGAACTTGGGTATTGACTATATCAGCAAGAAGCGCGCCGTGATCGGTGCCCAGCAGAGCCGTATGACTCATACGCTCGAGGGTCTGAGGAATTACGAGGACAACATGCGCGCGGCTGAGAGCCGTATTCGTGACGTTGATGTGGCGAGGGAGACGACGGACTTCTCCAAGTACCAGATTCTCACGCAGATCGGTACGGCCATGCTGGCGCAGGCGAATGCGCTGCCCGGTGGCGTCATGACTCTGATTGGATAATAACGATCACCCCCTCTACGGGGGTGGAGCGTTGGGAGGACCGGGTTCGCCCGGTCCTCCTTTCTTTCTTCGCTTGATTCGTGGCATGGGGATTGCTATTATTGATCTACGATAAAGGTGTGTTTTTGAGTGGAGGTTTGTCATGAGCGATCTTATTCATATGGGCGGCCTGGTTTCCGGCACTGATGTGCAGGGGATCATTGACAAGCTGCTCGCCATCAAGACAACGCGAATAGATGCTGTCCAGGAACAGAAAGTTACACTTGAGGCGAATGTAGCAGCCTGGCTTGATGTTAAATCCTACATGACCACTCTTTCTGATGCGGCCTACGATCTCCGCTCTATTGATACGTGGAGCGCGATGACGACCACTAGCTCCGACAGCACGAAGATGACAGCCACCGCTTCAAGCACCGCCGCCGAGACCTCCTACTCAATCACCATCGATCACAGGGCAACGGCCCATTCCGTGGCATCTGATCAATTTGACGCATCCACAAACCTCGTAGGAACAGTTCTCACTGCCGGCGACACTTTCACCATCACCGGCGATCCCGCAGGCGATCCGCAGACCATCACGATTGATGATACAAACGAGACGCTCACCACGCTTGCATCGAAAATCAATGAAGCAGCCAGCTCCATGGACGAGACTGACCGCGTCTATGCCCAGATAATTGATGATCAACTGGTGATAACACGGTCAAAAACCGGCGCCACGGATATACAGCTCGAAAATACATCCGGTACCCCACTCGCCGCGCTTGGCATCGGCACAACCGCCGCCTATGACCACGAATGGGTTGCCTCGCAGGATGCGTCCTTCACGATCAACGGCAGCGGAGCCATAACCCGTTCGAGCAACACCAACATAACCGATGTCATAGGCGGCGTTTCCCTCAACCTCCTTGCTGATTCCGGAACAGCCACCTTGACCGTGGCGCCCGATACTGAAAAGGTCAAAACCGTGATAACGGATTTCCTGACCGCGTATAACCAGGCGGTCGCAAAGGTGGCGGAATACACAGCCGTTGATATGACCGATCCGCTCAACCCCGTGACCGGTCAACTGCAGAACGAGACGCTCGCGCGCTATATTCCCGACAACCTGAGGAAACTCGCAACAGCGCTGAAATCCTCGATGACCAGCGAGAACGCCGCCTACACCTACAAGGGCAGCACGGGAGTGTTGAACAGCTTGCAGGGTCTGGGAATATGGACGGAAAGCACGACCAATACCCTTGCAGTGACCGATGAGGACAGGCTTGATTTCATGCTGGCCAATTATTTTGAAACCGTTGAGCAGCTCTTCATGGGCGTTGCAGGATCGGACGAGGACGGCATAGGGAAGGACGTCTACAACTACGCCTATAAGGTAAGCACAGATCTCACCGGCGATATTGACTTAAAGCTGGTTTCGCTAAGTAATCAGGTTCTTGACAAAACCGAGACTATCGAGAAGATGTTCGATGATATGGACGCGTACGAAACCAGACTCTGGAATGATTTCACGGTGATGGAGGACGCGATCAGCTCGATGCAACAGGATTTGAGCTGGCTGGTCAGCGAAATGGATGCAGAATAAAACACTACAAAACAATCAGTCATAGAAACCCGCAAAGGCCGTCTTCAAAGCCGGATGCTTTCTTGACCGTATTCCGCGTATTTGCTTTGCTCATATCGGTTTTTTATTCTGACTCCGCTGAAAAACCCTGATTTCGAACGGTCGAGCAGGCAATCGCTACGCTCTAAGCACTGCAGGCGGATGCCAACCCTCCCAAAAAGCTTCAAAAAAGCCATGTTCGAAGCCGGAAGATGATGATTTTACCATGAAGAGCATGAAGTCGAGATCGAAAGCGCAACCATAGGGACGCGAGTCGCTTAAGATTGCGTTATTTGGTGGCGACCAGGCGCTTTGGATGCAGCCAATGGCCCCACCTTCATGGTCTTCATGTCCTTCATAGTGAACAGGATCGGGTTTCGAACCAGTTGATGGAGAGGGACGCTCACACACTCGTGCCCCTCATCGTGTCGTTGTGTGACGGGAGGGACGGCGTGGAAGTCGTCCCTCCAGTTCTGAACACAGAGGTCACCCATTTAGTGCGGAGCAGTTGAACTGCTCCTGATAGGTTAAATCTGGAGGGTCGGGTTACACCCCGACCTGATTGAATCAGGGTTTTGCAAGAGCCTCCTTTTTTAGAGGGCAACCTTCCGGTCACGGTTCGGTTGCCGCCCCTCCGCACATGAGGCAGTTCCGGCAGCTCAGCATTGCCGGGGAAGTAAAAACCTTTCCCTGGCGCCGCGCAATTCCAGCCTGTATGTTGTTCATCAACGCAAGAAGGCAGCCCAGCGCCAGGAATCCGCCCGGGGGCAGGATCATCAGAAGCATTGGCCGACTGATTCCAACCGGAAATCCGAGCAGCGTTCCGTTGCCGAGAATCTCCCTCACCGAGGCCAAAACGACCAGTCCGAGCATGAACCCCAGCCCCATACCCAGTCCATCGGCCACAGAACGCGACACGGAGTTTTTCGAGGCGAATGCCTCCGCCCGCCCCAGAATGATGCAGTTGACCACGATCAGGGGAATGAAAATTCCGAGGCTCTTGTGAAGATTGTGCGCGAATGCGTTCATCAGCAGATCAACCACCGTGACGAAAGTGGCTATTATTACGATATAGCAGGGAATCCGGACCTTTGACGGCACGATGCCGCGAACGAGCGAGATGGCGGCGTTTGAACACACGAGCACGAAGGTGGCCGCCACGCCCATGCCCACGCCATTGGCAACCGACGTGGAGACCGCGAGGGTGGGACACATCCCCAGCACGAGGCGGAAGATGGGATTCTCCTTCCACAGTCCTTTGACCAGCTCTCTGAAAAAACCCATAAAGCAAACCTCTCGTATTGTTGAATGAGCCAAGTATAGGATCATTCCTGCGCCGCACAAGAAAAAATATGTATCCGTTCACGGTTCATGGTTAGCGGCGGATGAGGCTGGTCCCAATCGTTAGCCAGCAATTCTCGTTTTGGCTTTACCCTCCGGCGACCTTGAGTCGCCGGTGAGTGAGATTTGTGGAAAAGCGTCCTTTTCCACAAACAATTTCATGCTCCTGCCGGGCAAGCCGGCAGGGAGCTTGTCATAATGCGAATTGCTGATCGTTAGCCGTTCTCGTCGCCGTTCTCGACCACCGTTTTTTGTTTTTCCGTAGTATTTCAGAGTAGTTGCCAATTTTTATTGCATGTATTTCGTAACAGCTATAAGCGACGCTTCTTCTCGCAGCTCATGTCGCCGGGCTTGCGGAGGCATTTTATCGCTTCTGCGGCGGCGGACTGCTCCGCCTGGCGCTTGTTGGGGCCTTCAACCTTGACGATGGGATTTCCGTTGACGAGAACCTCCATCGTGAAGTGGCGCGCGTGGGCCGGCCCCTGCTGGGCGGAGAGCCGGTAGACGGGGTTTGTGTTCCACCTGGCCTGCGTGATCTGCTGTAGTTCCCCCTTCGGGTTGTCCTGCCAGTTGTTGTCTGGGCTGATATCGAACATGGGCAGGAACAGTTTCTTGAAAATCGTGGTTACTGCCTTTACGCCGCCGTCGAGATACGCGGCGCCGAGCAGCGCCTCCATCGCGTCGGCTATGTTGGACGCCCGCTCGTGGCCGCCGGTTTGGCGCTCGCCCTTACCGAGCTTGAGATAGGGGCCGAGCCCTATATGTCTGGCTACCTTTTCCAGGGCATTGCCGCTGGTCAGCCGGCTGCGCATGGTCGTAAGCGCCCCCTCGTCGAGATCAGGGAACTGCTTGAAGAGATAGTCGGTCGAGACAAGGCTCAAAATCGAATCGCCAAGGAACTCCAACCTCTGGTTGTCGCTTTCAATGTCCCGGCTTTCAAACCGGAAGGAGGGATGGAGAAGCGCCGTTTCAAGAAAATGCGCGTGACGGAAGGAGTAGCATAACTGCTTCTCGAGGTCCCTGTAAGGATTCTTTCGTTTGAAAAGTCTCATGGTCTGGGATGGTATTTCTCGTGTATTGATTTCAGGCGCGACTGGTCAACATGGGTATAGATCTGGGTGGTGGCTATATCGGCGTGACCGAGCATTTCCTGGATCACCCGCAACGGCGCGCCGTTCTGCAGCAGGTGGCTCGCGAACGAATGGCGCAGGGTGTGGGGGCTGATGTTCTTCGTTATGCCAGCCGTGCGGGCGTGGCGCTTAACCAGTTTCCATACGCTCTTCCTGCTGAACTTCTTTCCGAGCCGGGTGAGGAGGACGGTGCGTTCGTGCGGGTCGCGGGCGAAAAAGGGGCGCGCCTCGCCGAGATACCTGTTCAGGCGCGCGGCGGCGGCTTCCGAGAAGGGGACGATCCGCTCCTTCCGTCCCTTGCCCATGCAGCGCAGATAGCCGGCATCGAAATGAACATCGTCCAGCGCCAGGCCGCAAAGCTCGGACACGCGCAGGCCCGTGGCATAGAAAAGCTCCAACAGCGCCCTGTCCCGGATAGCGAAGGGGGTCTCTCCCAATGGCGCGGCCAGGAGCCGCTCAACCTCCTTGAGGGACAGGGTCTCGGGAAGGATCTTCCAGAGCCTGGGCGAATCCATGGCCTCGGTCACGTCGTGATCCATGAGGGATTCCTCGTTGAGGTAGCGGAAGAAGACCCTGATGGAGACGAACATCCTCGATATGGAACTCGCGCTAAGCCCCTTTTCCTTTCTGCTCATCAGGAAGTCGAGCACCTGGTTTCTCTGAACCGAATTCCATGTTGATACCTTCGCGGCTTCAAGGAGGCGGAGAAACTGGCCGAGATCGTTTGCATAGGCAGAACGGGTGTTCGGGCTCAAGCCCCGTTCGAGCAGAATGTGGTCCAGAAACTGGTCAACAAGTGCTTGCATTATTTTTTCAGAACCGTCATCCCGGAATGAAACTCTCGCGGCCGGTCATGGCCGCCAGCGTCTGCGCGATCAGTTCGGCGGAGCTCTCCAGATCGTGGAGCGACACGACCTCGACGGGGCTGTGCATATAGCGCGTCGGAATGCTCACCAGCGCTGCTGCGCACCCGCCCCTGGAGAGCTGCATCGCGTTGGCGTCCGTTCCGGTTGCGCGCGGCTCAGCCTGCATCTGGTACTTGATCTTCCTGCGTTTCGCGGTTGCGCAGAGCATCCTGCCGAGCACGGGATTTATGTTCGCCCCGGCGTGGAGAATCGGTCCGCCCCCCAGCGACACCTCGCCGGACTTCTTGGGGCTGCCCGCGGGGAAGTCGGATGCGAAGCCGACGTCCACTGCGATGCCGGCGTCGGGATTAATGGAATAAGCGCTTGTCGTCGCGCCGCGCAACCCGAGTTCTTCCTGGACCGTTGACACCGCATAGACCGAAACGTTGAGCTTCCTGCCCTTCAGGAGGCGGAGCGTCTCGGTCACCACCCACGCGCCGACGCGGTCGTCAAAGGCGCGCGATGAAATGAGGGAGTTGCGAAGTTCCGTGAAGTCGGGCCGTATGACAACCGGATCTCCCACGGCGACGGCTTTCTGCGCGTCCTTCCTGCTCGATGCCCCAATGTCAATCCACAAGTCGTCAATCTTGATCTTCTTGTCCCGCTCGTCCGGCTCCATATGGTGAATCGGCTTTCGCCCGATCACGCCGGACACGGTTTCGCGCTCGGAAAGAACGATTACGCGCTGCCCCACGGCCATCACAAGGTCCCAGCCGCCGATGGGTGCGAAGTACAGGAAGCCCTTGTCGTCAATGTGCGTTATCATCAAGCCTATTTCGTCAATGTGGCCGGCGAGCATGACCTTTGTCCGTGCATTTTCGTTAAGAGCGCCGGTGACATTACCGTGAACATCGGTGAACACCCTGTCGGCAAAGCCTTTCATGCGCGCGCGTATCACCTTCTGGGCGGGCGTTTCAAAGCCGGACGGCGACGGCTGCATCATCAATTCGCGGAGAAATTTCATTGAGTCCTGTTTCATAATTTATTCCTTGTGGTTTTTACGTCCTTTTCCGGGTGTGGGTGCTTTAAAAAGCCAGGCGAAGGTATCACGGTGGTGGCCTCTTCCTGTTCCTTTTCGGCCTTGTGGTCGCGGAGCGAGTATAGAAAGCTGAAATGCTCGCGCAGGTAGTGCTCAAGCGTCTGTATGGTGGGCCCATACCCGTCGCGGTATATGAAGTATTCCAGGGCGTGCGCAAGCGTGTCGGTGTCCTGGTAGCGGTCTTTACAATCGAGCGCGAGCATCTTGCGCAGGATTGACAACACGTCCTTGTGGATGGATGAGGGAAGATGCTTCCACGGAATCTCATCCTGGGTTATCTTGTGAGCATGGGAAATGGTGGTGTCGGAGCCCACCTCGCGAATGGGTTCGCAGGAGAGCAGCTCGAAGAACACCGCGCCAAGCGAGAAGATATCGGCGCGGTAATCCACGTGCTTCTTCTGGGCCTGTTCCGGCGCCATATACAGGAGCTTTCCTACGATGAGTCCGTCGCCGAGCAGCGCGCTCTTCGCCACCTTGGCCACGCCGAAGTCCGCCAGCTTGGGCAGGCCCTCGGTCGTCACCAGGATGTTGTTCGGGCACACATCTCTGTGCACTATATCGAGGGCGTTGCCGTCCTTGTCCCTGCGCTTGTGCGCGTAGGCCAGGCCGCGCGCTATGCGGCTGACGATGAACACAGCCAGAGCCTCCGGGATGGCCAGCTTCATTATTCTGTGATAGGAAATGAAGTTCGCAAGGGAAATTCCGTTCACATATTCCATCACGATGTAATAGCCGCTGGGCATCCGGCCCAGCTGGTAGATTTGGACGATGTTCTCGTGGACCAGGTTCGCCACAAGCTTTGCCTCGGCAATGAACAGTTGCGAAAACTCCTTCCGGTTGAGCTTCGAAAGCATGGTCTTGATTGCGACCGTTTTCTCAAAGCCCTCCGCCCCTATTTCCTGCGCCTCGTACACCGCGCCCATGCCGCCCTCGGCAATCTTGCGCGTGACGGTGAACTGGAAGAAATCCTCCAGCGTGAGGAAAGACGAAGTGTTGTGATGCTCTTTCATGGCAGTACCCAGTGGTCAGACACCCAGCGGCATTCCGTCGTATGCCGCCACGGTTGAAGAAAAAACGCACTTTGCCTCAGCGACAATCCCATCAATCTCGAAATCCTCGCGGGGCGGGTTATGGTGCGTAAGCACGAGCTGCTTCACCCCCGCGTCCTCCGCCGCACGCGTGCCCTCGATCCATGTGCTGTGTCCCCACCCGGCATGATCCGGATACTCGGCGGGAGTGTACTGCGCGTCGTAGATAAGAAAATCGGCGCCCTGCGCCAGGCTGACGAGTTCCGAGTCAAGTCGCTCGTTGCCGTGCTCGCGGTCTGTGGCGATTACCACGGACAAGCCCGCCGTCTCGATGCGAAATGCCAGACATTGCTGCGGATGACGAAGCGCGCGCCAACTGATCCGGGCTCCGAGCAGGTCCATGTCCCCGCCCCGGGTCGAGGCGCCGGTGGAGCCGCTGTTCGGGAGTCCTTTGAAACTAATGTCGGCGCCCAGTTCCTGGAGCTTGAGCGGCCAAAGGGGCGGACCGGCAATTGTCTTGAGGACGGAGCGCCAGTCGTCGTCGCGGTGATCGTCGGCCATCAGTGTTACAGTTGCCCGCTTGTTGTAGAGCGGCGCGAATGCGGGCAATCCGAGTACATGGTCAATGTGGAAGTGGGTGAAAAGGATGGCGATTGGCGGCGGCTCGGGATTGCCCTGTAGCAGGGCGGAGAGTCCGGCGATTCCAGTGCCGGCATCAAAGATGATGATGCCCTTGGCTGTCTTCAGGCTGAAGCATGTGGTCCTGCCGCCGTACCTGATGAACTTATGCCCCGCGACGGGCATCGTGCCCCGGGTTCCATGTATAATGAACTTGCTCATTCCGTTGAATTCTATTGTTCAAAAAGACCAAAACAATGTTAGCAAAGATTCCGGAAAAGACAACAAAAAAGGTTCTTTCTCGTTGAGTTGCGAAAGCTATGGTGATAGATTGTCTGCAAGTGGCAATGGATCCTTAGCAGTTACAATCCCTGTAACCGTTCACGGTTCACGGTTCACGGTTCACAGTTCACAGTTCATAGTTGCAGAAAAGAGGGATATTAAAATTGAGCGTTTTGAAGATATTGAAGCGTGGCAGCTTGGCCGGAGACTGACAAAACAGGTGTATGTTCTTACACGGAATGAACCGTTTTTACGAGACTATGGTCTCCGGGATCAGATACAAAGAGCATCTGGTTCGATTATGCACAACATTGCGGAAGGGTTCGATTCAGGTAGCAATTTGGAGTTTGTCAGGTTTTTGGGTTATGCTAAACGGTCATGCACCGAGGTTCAGAGCTAGTTGTATGTCGCCACTGATCAAGGATATGTGTTCGCAGAGAAATTTAATACGATGTATGAAATGGCGAAAACCACGCGAGGCAAGATAGCAGGTTTTATCAAATATCTGTTTGAATTCGAGAAGAAAAGAAAAGCATCCAAGAAGCCTGAAAAACCGTGAACCATGAACTGTGAACCGTGAACGGGTACCAATCCCCGAATGCAGCGCGGAAAGAAATTGATGCAGGAACGACAGTTATCCGATCTTAACAAGAAGGAGTCCGAGCCTGACACCAATCTGAGGCCGGAGACTTTTGACGATTTTATCGGGCAGATGAAAGTCAGGGACCGCCTGTGCCTGGCGGTGGATGCCGCCCGCGGGCGTGGGGATGTGCTCGATCACGTTCTGCTCTGCGGGCCGCCGGGCCTCGGAAAGACCACGCTTGCTTACATTCTTGCGCGGGCCATGGGTGTTAACGTAAGGGCCACTTCCGGGCCGATCATAGACAAGCCGGGCGATCTCGCCGGCATCCTGACCAGCGCGGAGCGCGGCGACATAATCTTCATTGACGAAATTCACCGGATGCAGAAGGCCGTGGAGGAATATCTCTACTCCGCGATGGAGGATTTCGTTATTGATATAATGATTGACCAGGGGCCGCATGCCCGCTCGATACGCATGAACCTCATGAAATTCACCCTTGTGGGCGCCACCACGCGCAGCGGCCTGCTTTCCTCGCCCCTGCGCTCGCGTTTCGGACTCACTGCCCGCCTCGACCACTACAGCCCGGAGGAACTGAAAACGATCATCGTTAGATCGGCCGGGATATTGAACGTGGATATTAACGACGAGGGGGCGCTGGAGATAGCGTCCCGATCGAGAGGCACGCCGCGCGTCGCTAACAACCTCCTCAGGCGCGCCCGCGATTTTGCCCAGGTGCGGGCCGATAACCGCATTGACAGGAAGGTGGCGGATCAGGCTCTGGCCATGCTTGAGATTGACGGGTACGGACTCGATGAAATGGACAAGCGGATACTGGGCGCCATCGCCGATAAGTTCGGCGGCGGCCCGGTTGGTATCGGAACCATCGCTGTCTCGGTTGGCGAGGAGCCGGATACCATTGAAGAGGTCTACGAGCCGTACCTGATCCAGGAAGGCTATCTCAAGCGGACGCCCCAGGGACGAGTCGCCACGGAACTATGCTACAAAAGACTCGGCAGGCGTCCGCCCGATTCGCAGCGCACGCTATTGTGATCCGCCGGGCTGCTGGATTTTTTCCAGGTAGTGCCCGCGCTGCGCTTCGCCGGAGAGGATGGTTGCTTCCGAGGAGGACGGGTTGACGCGGTTGATCTTCACTTTCCCCACCGTTCTCCCGGGGAACCAGTCTATCACGTTTCCCGTTGCCGGATCGGTGACGGGGCGCCGCTCCTCGCGCACCTCGAAAGTGTCGCCCACCCGCATGTGAACGTTTTCGCCGCCGTTGACGATCACCATGTCAGCGGAAGAATCAGCGATTCGCGCTTCCCACGTCGCGTACGGTAGTTTTTGAACGATCGTGAATACCGCTTGCTGAATCGCTTCCTGAGTGGCCTTGCCGACGGGCGACTTGAAAAACAGGTCGCCCCCGAAAGAGGTCTTGTTGTAGTCGAACCTTATCCAGCTTGACGAAGCCTTGGCCGTGCCCTCGGCGGGTATCGAGCAGAGTATCTCTCCCGTTTCGACGTCCGTGAGCGTGAGATGGATCATAACCACCGCCCGCGCCCCGCTTCCGCCTATTTCAGTGTTCGACGAACGGAACCAGCCCGTAGCGCTCTGGGTCTGGGTGAAATCGGTGATGACGCCGCGAATGAGAAAGCGCGCGTTCTTCAGCCGCCCCTGTTCGACGCTGTCCTCTTTGCGGAAGAAATTCTGTCCCTGCCGCGTGAGCTCGTTGACAATGCTTTGAAGGTGTTTGCGCTCGACTACCACCACGCGGTCGGTTTTCAGCAATTCAGCAACGAGCAGGTCGGGAATGCCGCGGCCTAGCTTCCACTGGCCGGAGAACCCGCTCTCGTTCTCAAAGTCGGTCACGGCCACAACGGGGCGGATAGCGTTCGCCGGCAGCGGCGGAAGCCTGGAGTAAAGGGTGCCGCAGCCGGTCAGCAAAATGCAGCACCCGGACAGTATGAAAATGAACGAAGCGCGGAAAGAAGCTGTCGCCTTTTCATTCATGGCGCGCCGGCGAGTTACGCCTTTTTCTTGCGCTCGACCCAGCGTTTTCTGCGAACTCGCTTGATTCTTTTTTTGAGTTGTTGTCCCATGATCTCTCCTTTTTCTCCGCTCGTTATCCGTTCTCGTCTTTCGCATCCCCGCATTCAAGGATAACCTTCGCTTCGCTCGGTTGCCTTTCGGAAAAGAATTTTTTGCCA
>CAYWJE010000092.1:2672-12280 GCA_964458525.1 uncultured Verrucomicrobiota bacterium | reverse complement strand
GCGCTGCGGCCTGTGGCCGGCCATCTCTTCTACGTGATGTTCAGTATGCTATCTTTCACCATAGTTCTTTTTCAGGTGTGGGGAATCGCGCTGCTGTTCACGATGGATCGTGGCCATGGTCAGGCGGAAAGCCCGCCTGCGGGCGCCCTGCGGGCGATCGCGCGTCCGTTCTCCGATATCACACCGCTTGCCCGGCCGTGGGTTCTGCTGGGCTGCGGAATGCTGCTTGCCGCCGCAGTCAACCTGGCGGCGGGAGGATGGTCCGTCCAGCAGATCGGCTCCGCCCCGGGGCTTCTCATTCAATATGCGATAATCGCCGCATCCGGCGCTGTTGATCTTCTCCTGGTGCTGCGTTTCCTGCTTATCCTGCTGATCATCGGATCGTGGATCGTGATTTTTACGGGCAGCGAGGCCCTGATGATAACCTGCCGGGAATGGCTGGATTACCTGCTGGGTCCGTTCCGCCGCTACCCTGTGCATATAGGTCCGCTGGACATAACACCCATAATCGCCTTCCTGGCGCTGGATTTTATCCACTGGCTGTTGAATGGATTTATCCTCAGGTCTTTATATATCGTGGCGACCGGCGCGGGTGTTGGAGGCTGAAATGAAAGCAATTGAACAGCGCGGCGAGTCTGTCGTGATCGCAGTCCGCGTTACCCCGCGCGGATCGAGGAACGAGGTGTGCGGATTGGCCGGGGATGCGGTGAGAATCCGGCTCACTGCGCCGCCCGTGGACGGCAAGGCGAATATCGCTCTGGTGAAATTGCTGGCGGCGAAGCTTGATGTGCCTCCCGGCCGCATTACTTTGATTGCCGGCGCGAAAGGACGGAACAAGCGCGTGTCGGTTGCCGGCATTTCTTCAGCCGAGGCAACGAGGCGCCTGCTTGGTGGTTGAGTTCGGCTGGAGAGGGCCGGCTCCGCCATGCCCCGGGCACGGGAATGATGAAATTATGGAATAAGGGGAATAGTGGTAATTGGCATGAGGCCATAGTGGATTTTGTCATGAGGAGAGGAATTGATGTTCTGTTTTTGCCCTGAAGGGGCGATACATTCTAGCCCAGGGCAACGCCCTGGGAGACGAACGAATCATCATTTTGGTGAACCATCTTAAGGAGAAAGAACAATGGCCGGAGAATACATTTTCACCCTTCAGCGCGTGACCAAGCAGTACAGCAATACGGAGACCGTGCTCGACGATGTCACGCTCGCGTTCTTCTTCGGCGCGAAGATCGGTGTTATTGGCGGTAACGGATCGGGGAAATCCACGCTGCTGCGAGTCATGGCGGGGCTGGATAAGGACGTGATGGGCGAGGTCTACGTCGCGAAGGGCGTGAGGGCGGGGCACCTGCCTCAGGAGCCGCAACTTGATCCCGCGAAGACGGTGGCAGAGATCGTGGAGGAGGGCGTGGTGGAGGAGCGGGCCATCCTCGCGCGCTACGACGAGATATGCGATCTGCTTGGCTCAAAACAGGGCGAGTCGGAAACCGCAAAGCTTAACGACGAGCTCGGTCGCCTGCAGGACCGGATTGACGCGAACGACCTGTGGGAACTCGATCATAACGTGGAGCAGGCGATGGACGCGCTGCGGTTGCCGCCGGGGGATGCATCGGTATCAAAGCTTTCCGGCGGCGAGCAGCGGCGCGTGGCGTTGTGCCGTCTGCTGATTTCCAGTCCCGACGCCCTTCTTCTCGATGAGCCGACCAACCACCTTGACGCGGAATCGGTGGCCTGGCTCGAGGCGTATCTCCAGAAGTTCAAGGGCACGGTGGTCGTCGTGACCCACGATCGCTATTTCCTGAACAACGTCACCGGATGGATTCTTGAGCTGGAGAACGGGCGTGCCATGCCGTTCAAGGGCAACTATGCGAGCTGGCTGGAGCAGAAGCAGGCAATGCTGGAGCGCGAGAGCAAACAGGCCGGCTCCCGCCGCAAACTTCTTCAGCAGGAGCTGGCGTGGGTGCGCCTGAACCCGTCCGGCCGCCGCGCCAAGGGCAAAGCCCGCCTCAAGCGTTACGAGGAGCTGGCCGCGCAGCAGGTTGATACCCGCGAGGATAACCTCGAAATACGCATTCCGCCGGGACCGCGGCTGGGCGATCTCGTGGTGAGGGCGGAGGGCGTGAGCAAGGCGTTCGGGGACAGGCTGTTGATGGAGGACGTCAGTTTCGACCTGCCGCGCGGCGGCATTGTGGGCGTGATCGGCGGGAACGGGGCGGGCAAGACGACTCTCTTCCGCATGATTATCGACAAGGAGTTGGTGACCTCTGGAAAGTTGACTGTGGGCGAGTCGGTGATCCCGGCCTATGTGGACCAGAGCCGCGATGCGCTGGATCCGGAGCACACGATATACGAGGAGATAACAGGCGGACTGGAGTTTCTGGACCTGGGCGGAAAACAGATGAACGGGCGCGCCTACTGCAGCCGGTTCAATTTCAAGGGAACCGACCAGCAGAAGCGCGTTGGACGCCTCTCGGGCGGAGAGCGGAACCGCGTTCACCTGGCCAAGCTGCTCCGCGGCGGCGGCAATCTGCTGCTTCTGGACGAGCCGACGAATGATCTGGACGTGAACACCCTGCGCGCGCTGGAGGAAGCCATCGCCGATTTCGGAGGCTGTGCCGTTGTGGTGAGCCATGACCGCTGGTTCCTCGACCGCGTGGCAACGCATATACTCGCCTTCGAGGGCGACAGCAAGGTCGAGTGGTTCGAGGGGAACTACGCGGACTACCACGAGCAGCGCCGGGCAAGACTGGGTGCCGCGGCTGATCGTCCTCAGAGACTGCGGTTCCGTCCAGTGTCGAGCCGCTGAACGCGGAGCCTCTGTGACCTGCTTAGGTCATGCTGTTGTTGCGTCAAATTAATGAGGCGCTAAAAAGGAGGGAGGAAATGAGAGTTTTGAAGCAGCATGATTTCGGAATGCGCTGTGGACACAAGATCCCGAAGCTCAGTATCGGCGCCATGCGCCTGCCCAAAGACGTGGACAACGCGGTGGCGCTGGTGCGCCATGCGATTGACAGTGGCATGCGGTACATAGACACCTCGCGCGGCTATGGCGAGTCGGAATGGATAATCGGGCAGGCCCTGAAGGATGGGTACCGCAAGAAGGTTCTTCTCTCCACCAAGTGGTCGCCCTGGATCGTAAAGTTCGATCCGGGCGATGATGCGTCAAGCGACCGCATGCGGCGGCGCATTGAGGAGTCCATGCGGCGGCTTGACGTGGACTTTCTCGATTTCTACCAGGTCTGGAATGTCGGATCCCGCGAGAACTACGACCAGGCTGTTGCGAAGGGCGGCATGGTTGACGGCATTCTCAAGGCGAAGGAGGAGGGGCTCGTGGGAAGCCTTGGATTCACCACACACGATACGCCCGAAAATCTGGCTGTCTATATAAAGGAAGCCGATTGGTGTGACATAATGCTGATGACTTATAACATGCTGAATGTTACGTACGCATCGGCGATACGGGCCGCCCGCGAGGCGGGCATCGGCGTGGTGATCATGAACCCCATTGGCGGCGGCAGGCTGGCGGAGCCAAGCCCCGTTCTCGAGAAGCTTGCCCGCAAGTCCGGCGCTCCGTCCGTTCCGGACCTGGCCGTCAGATACGTACTGTCCAATCCCGATGTTGACACGATGTTGATCGGCATCTCCAAGCCGTCCGATGTTGACGATGCGGTTGCCTCCCTGGGACGAGGCGGGTTGACTGCCGCAGAGTTTGGTCAACTGGATGGCGCTCTTGATCCCATGCGGAAGAAGGCGGCGGGGTTCTGCACCGGCTGCGGCTATTGTATGCCGTGTCCGTCCGGCATCAATATTCCGGAAATCATGTCATGCGTCCACGATATGCGCTTCTGGGGCTGGGAGGAAAGGGCCAGGATGCGCTACGGCAAGATAAAGGGTAGCAAGGCGGACGCCTGCACGAAGTGCGGCAAGTGCGAAAAGGTTTGCACTCAGCATCTCAAGATCATTGAGAACATGGCCTACGCCCGTGAACACCTCGCGTGATGGTTATAACCTGACTTCGATTCGTTCCGTTGTGCGCCACGAGCGCATTCGCCTGCGGCGGAGAGACGACCGTCCTGGCCGTTTGTCTTCTCCACAGCAGGAGTGCGTTAAAGTCTGGAAGTGTATTTTGTGGGGAAGAAACGAAGATGGGTATCAAGGCCTGGCGGGAGCGGATTTCTTCTCAAGACTGCGCAAGCCTTCCTCTACCAGCCTTTTGTACTTGATCAGCAACCTCTTCCGTGCTTTCTCATATTCCTTGATTTCCTTCTCAAGCACGGTGGAGCGCCCCATCTTCTTCCGGTTAGCGATTATCCAGTCGGCCAAGGATGAGCTGATAATTTCATCTCCGGGCAGGACAGGTTTCATTGCAGACATGAATGCCTGCACAATGGGAAGCCGTCTATCAACATGCGCTCCGCTTCCATGTGGCTCCTGTGCTGTCGCATAGCGAACAAACACTGATGCGATATCTGTAATGGCATTTGTATCGTGTGCGTGGCAGAGAGCAACGATTGCCGTGGAGACATTATTAGGGACATCTGGGAACTGGGGTCTTGGTACCTGCGGTATTAGTTTCCATTTAGCTTCTGCGGCAAACTGGGACACTACAACCCGAAAAACCTGCAATTGATTTGTGGAATAGGTCTCGTCCGATGTGGAGCAGGAGAATTTAATCAGCGATATCGGCGTGTTCTCCGGAATTCCGGCACACGCGAACAGGAAGAAACAAACATCCAATAGTGAGTCTGTTTTTATAGGTGGCATTGCAGGCGGTTGGTACGGACTTGCGCAAAGCATACTGTAGCCAGCCGGAGAATCCATCGCGCGATGAACATGTGGTCACTGCGATTTTGGAGACTTGGGTTTAACGACATAGAGATCCGGCCTGCTCTCCCCCACCGCAGGGTCCTTGTTCCGGAACGCGGGTTGGCCATCTGGCATAATCCCAAAGTCCAAGCCGAGCGCCTTGGCCAATACAAGGGATAAATCCAGGAATGACACATTCGTGACCACGCACGACACTTTTTTCTTTCCAAACGAAAGATCATTCAACCAGGAAGGATCAGCTTCCTGGCGGGGATTAATAAACCCGGGTTTGAGCAGTTCTTCCCAGTAGGCGACGGCTTCCGGATATTTGCGAAGCGCCTTCAGAGCAAGCCTCTTTCCATACCGGGCTTCATCCGCCGTCAGGCTTGAAGCCGAGCCGATAATCGAGTCATATGCCCCGACTGCTTCCTCGTATTTCCCGTCCTGGACCAGCTTCGCGGCCTCATCAAGGGTCGCGGCAAATGCCGAAGGAGAGAAGACGATGGCCAGGAGCAGCAGTGTAAGCGCATGCGTCAAAGGATGGGCTTGAGGTGTCATTCCATCGCGCCATCCGAATGCCGAACGCGAATGGGGATGAAGAGGAAAGCTAGATCGGAAACTGGAAATTGGGTGCTGGATGCTGTGCTCATAACTACACCATTGATTTGATGAATGTGTGAAAGAAAACGAATGGAATATCAATAGTTATTTAACGAGTTTTGTAGAATTTATTATTGCGTGGCGTGGCGGTATGCCGTTAAATTGACTCCATGGAAATTGCGGGTGGCGACGAATATTACATGCGCATGGCGCTGCGCGAGGCGCGATTGGCGGAGGATGCGGGCGACGTGCCGATCGGTGCGGTTATCGTGCGCGCTGATGTTGTTATAGGCCGGGCGCACAATCAGGTTGAGCTGCTCAAGGACCCTACGGCCCATGCGGAGATGATAGCCATAACCCAGGCGGCCGCCGCGGTCGGTGACTGGCGGCTCACTGACGTTGTGCTGTATGTCACGAAGGAGCCCTGTCCGATGTGCGCGGGCGCCATAGGGCTGGCGCGGATACCGCGAGTGGTGTTCGGCGCGCCCGATCCCGAGCGCGGCGGCATTCTCAGCGTGAAGGAAATAGTTCGTGGTGTTCTCGAAGAGGATTGCCGCGCTGTCCTGCAGGGGTTTTTCAAGGCGTTGCGCAAGGCGCCTGGATGAAGACCTCGTTCTTTCGGAGTACAGCGGACGTTCTTGCGATTCATTGATCTGTTCCCTGTAGCCGGCCTCGGTGAGAGCCGGTCAGTGGATCAGTGAATCAGTGTGTCTGTGAGTCAGTTTATCGGTGTTGCAGCGAATCATCGGGCCAATGATGAGGGGTCGGGGTACACCCCGACCGGATTGAAGCAGGGTTTTTCAAGTGCCTTGATTGCCAGGATAACATCCTGGCATTTCCTGACCGTGTTCAAACAAAGCAGGGCTTGCAATAATTTGCGGGATTTGCTTGAGTAAGCCCCATGTTTTCAGAGGAGTTTTGCGAATGATCGTTGCGGAACAGAAACCAATTGAGGAAATTAAGGGGTTCGTTGTCGGACACAAGCGTGTACTTGCGCTCGGCTGCGGCACCTGCGTGACTGTCTGTCTTGCCGGCGGCGAGCGCGAGGTTGCCACGCTCTCCTCCGTGCTGCGGCTCAGTTGTGGCATCAAGGTGGATGAGGCCACCATCGAGCGGCAGTGCGACGCCGAGTTCTTCGATGAAGTGCGCGCGAAGGCGGAAGATTGCGATGCGATTCTCTCACTTGCCTGCGGGGTGGGTGTTCAGATGGTCGCGCGGCTCTTTCCCGGCAAGCCGGTGTATCCGGCGCTCAATACGAAGTTTATGGGCACGAACGACGGCGCCGGGAAATGGTCGGAAAACTGCCTCGCATGCGGCGACTGCAAGCTAGGAATTTTCGGTGGGATTTGTCCAGTGACGCGCTGCTCAAAATCTCTGCTAAACGGGCCGTGCGGCGGTTCGTCCGAAGGAATGTGCGAGGTTGACCCGGAGAACATCGAGTGCGGCTGGCAGCTCATTCACGACCGCCTCAAGGCGCTCGGACGGCTCGACGTGATGGACGAGATAGCGGAGCCGCGGGACTGGTCGAAGACCCATTCCGGCGGACCAAGGCGGCTTTCAAGGGAAGACGTGGCGGACCTGTGATGAGCGAAAATAATTATAAATCCGGCAGCAGCCTCGAGAAGAAGCTGGCGTCCGGCGGCTTTGCCGTCACGGCTGAGCTCGGGCCCCCGAAGAGCGCGGATATTGACCTGATCGCGAAGAAGGCCGCGGCCCTCAAGGGTGTGGTTGACGCCGTGAACATCACGGACAACCAGACGGCGATAGTCAGGGTTTCCAGCATCGCCACCGCCAAGCTGGCCCTCGACATGGGACTGGAGCCGATCATGCAGATGACCTGCCGGGACAGGAACAGGCTGGCCATCCAGGCGGACGTGCTGGGCGCCTACCTGCTCGGCATACGCAACATGCTTTGCCTCACCGGCGATCACCAGCGGTTCGGGAATCATCCGGATGCCCGCTATGTTTACGACCTTGACTCGGTCCAGCTCGTCCGAATGGTTCGGCGCATGCGCGACGAAAAAGTGTTCGCGTGCGGAGACGAGATCAAGAACACCAAGAAATCGGAGCCGAAGGAGCCGCGTATGTTCATAGGCGCGGCCGCCAACCCCTTTGGGGACCCCTTTGAGTGCCGCGCCGCGCGCCTTGAGAAGAAGGTGAAGGCCGGTGTTGATTTCGTGCAAACCCAGTGCATTTACGATATGGACCGGTTCGTCGAATGGATGCGGCAGGTTCGCGAGCGGGGCCTGCACGAGAAGTGCAAGATCCTCGCCGGCGTCACGCCTCTGAAGTCGGCAGGCATGGCGAAATACATGCGCGACCAGGTGGCCGGCATCATAGTTCCGGACTACTACGTAAAGCGCATGGCGGATGCTGAGGACCCGCCCGCTGAAGGCATCAAGATCTGCGTCGAGCAGATCAACCAGCTCAGGGAGATCGAGGGTGTGGCGGGCATTCACATCATGGCGATCGAATGGGAAAACAGGGTTGCCGAGATCGTCGAAAAGGCCGCGCTTAAGTCCTGACCCATTCTTTTCTGTGATGTAACAGCTTCGCCACCATACCAATGGTGGCCTACAACATGGAAAGATGTAGGCCAGGATTTTCCGCCACGCCTGCCCGCCTGTGGAGGGGGCGGATCTGCCCAAGGTACGATATCCTGGCGCAAAGGGCGCGTATTTACAGCCCATTCGGGGCATACCTTCGCTAATCAGTTACCCCTGTTGCTGAATCCGTGAACGGTTACACGTCAATAAACATCGGCATTCCTATTTGGAAATACGCCGCAGGAGGCCGAGTAGCGGGGACAGGAGATCGTCACCCGGCAATGGCAGCCTCAAGTAATTGCGTCCGGTGACCTCATCCCTCCCGATCATGCCCGATAATGGATTCGATCCGGCCGCGGAAGTTGCCGCTTCCGAGGTCTGTTGCAAGGACTCGCCAATCTGTTTCAAGAATGAGGCGCCGACGGTCAGCAGTTCACCAAGCTCCTGTGGCGACAAGGCTTTCGCCGCTGCCTTCTCCCCTTGCGACGGTCCGCGCGCAGGCGGGGATTGTTTTGCCGGCAAACTCTCTTCCGCCGGCGCGGCATACGCGCCGGACTTTTCCTCCGAACTCGATCCGCCGCCATCCGCGCTCGGCGCGGCAATGCCGCCTGTCGCTTTTTCGACGGTATTCATGAATTGCTTCAGTCGCGTGCCTCCGAGGAAAACCTCTTTCGCTCCACCGTCGAGCACTCCCGCAAACATGGATTTTTTGAACGCAAGCAGTTCAAGCATTCCTTCCTCTATCGTTCCGCGCGCCACGAAATTAGCCACTCGCACCGGCCGGCGCTGTCCCAGCCGATGAACACGGCCGATCCGCTGCTCGAGCACGGCGGGATTCCACGGCAAGTCCATGTTGATAACGGCCGCCGCGTTCTGGAGATTCAGGCCGACACCGCCCGCGTCGGTTGCCAGGAACAAGCGGCAGCCGGGATCATCGCGAAACCGGCTCACCAGCGCTTTCCTGTTGCGACCCGGAACGCCGCCGTGAAAGAGAACATGACCCCACTTGCGGCGGGTGAATTCACGCGACAGTAATTCGTGCATTCGCAGCCACTGACTGAAGACGACAACCTTTGCTTCTCCGTCCTCGAAGATGTCTTCCAGGAGAGCCGTCGCTTCAGCTATCTTATTCCCGTCCGCGGTCTCGCCGTCCAGAAGGTAGGTGCTGTCGCACGACATACGCATGTTCTGCAAAGAGCATGTGAGCCGACGCTGGTCTATTTCGGAGAGATAGCCGTAGCGCCGCCATTTTGACACGATGCGCGCCACAATCTCGCGGTTTTCTTCGTGATGCCGATTTTGTTCTTTCGTCATGGGCACAAAAAAGTGTTTTTCCAGTCGTTCGGGCAGCTGCTTGAGAACCGTTTCCTTGGTCCGCCGCACCAGGATGCCCTCCATGGTGCGGGATATGAAATCGAGATTCCGGTAACCGACCACTCGCCCTGTCTCATCGACATGCTGATGGTTCGCCAGGAACCGGAACATCGGGCCGAGCCGATGCCGGTCAACGAACTCGACAATAGAGTGCAATTCCTCCAGCCTGTTCTCAAGAGGAGTGCCTGTGAGGACGAAAGCATAATCGCTATCAAGCTGCTTGACGGCCTTTGCGGCGCGCGTCTTCCAGTTCTTGATGCGCTGCGCCTCATCAAGGATAAT
>CAYWJE010000092.1:0-2662 GCA_964458525.1 uncultured Verrucomicrobiota bacterium | reverse complement strand
CCCTATATCTTCCCTGTCGCGGTGGACCACGTCGTAGTTCACGATTGTAAAAAAAGCGCCCGCGCCGTAAAGCGACCGTCTGTTTGTCACCAACCCTTCAACCACGATGGTTGAGCGTTCCGTGAACCGCTCGATCTCCAGCTGCCATTGATGTTTGAGAGACGTGGGACAGATAACCAGCACGCGCCGGACCTCGGCATGACGCGCCATGATTTCAACCGCCGCGATCGCCTCAATCGTCTTTCCCAAGCCCATATCGTCGGCAATCAGACAGCGGCCGGCCTTTGCCGCGAACAAGGCACCCTGCCGTTGATACGGATAAAGCTCCGCCTTGATCAGTCTCTCCCACGCCCGGCTTTTCTCGTCGTCGGGAAACTCTTTCTCGATTCGCTTTTCTCGCTCCTCCTGATCCTGGAGGCTCGATACAAATTGCAGTGCGTCGTCATAACAACGCACCTCGTGGCCGTCGTTAATGGATGCAATCCCCTGCAGGAACGCGGAGAATTCTGACAAGGCATCGAGTCGCAGAACGCCGTCGCCGTCAAAACAGGCCGCCGCCAGTTTCCTGAGGTCCGCCGGACAATCGGCGGCGGGCCGGAAGATGATGTCCCGCCTGGCGCCATAGCGCAGGAATACTTCGCTGAATGTGGGATGATGCCCGTCGGCAAGAACTTTCTTCGTGCCTGGCCGCCGTCGGAGCTTGCGCAACAGATATTCGATATGCTTGCATGTGCCCAGCGTATTCACGGCATAGTCAGGACATGAGCAATAATTGAAGCCTGGCGCATCGCCGCGTATCGCCACGCGATAGGTGCGGCGCGTCTGCGGATTGGTCACGTTGTAATCCGAGAAGACGTGATCATCTCCGAGCTTGCGGACTTGATAAGATTGTTCGGAGGCAAACTGGCGCCGCAGTCCGATCTGCCAATCCTCCAGCGACATGTTCTTTGGTTTGCGTAGCCTTGACAGCCGGGCGGGTTCCTTCGAACGGGCGCGTTTTTCGCCGCGCGATGCTTTATTCGCCATGGATCATTTCTCCCCTATCAGGTAAGCAAGTCGGCCTCCAGATTACACTTTCTGGAAAGGAAAGTTTGCCACAAGAAGTCACAAAAATACACAAAAAAGGAAAACTTCTATATTCCATCCCGTTCCGTCTATTACCGCAAAATGGTAACTTCTCAAAAAATCCCGGACCAAGCACTGGCAGGGATTCTTCCCCGACCATGTTGATCAAGATCATGATAAGGATCGGGACAAACGTCAAGACCGAAGAAGACAGACCGAAGAAGACCGAAGAAGATCGGGACGAGGCGCGGCATTCAGGGAGATTGTGCCTTGGCACGAATAAGATCCGGCAAGGGCGGAATCCGGCCGGTCCAATACAAGAGCAGTTCCTCTTTGTTCTTCGCCACACGGCGCAAAGCCGCGTTCAATACCTTGCTGGAGGTCTGAGCGACGAAGATCTCCTCAAATCGCTTTTCCAGTACGCCCTTTGTTTCTTTATCGTCCACATTGATGAAGTTGGATACATCCAGGCCGGCGGGCAGCAACTCGGTTACGAGGGGTGTCTTCTCTTCCTCGGGAATCTTATCTGGGTCTATCATTTCATGAGTCCTTCGCCGGTTGTTTCTTGCGCGCCTGCGCCCGCTTGTCTCTGATGTGCAACCGAATGATCTGTTCGCAGCACTCGGAAATCGCCTTGATCTCCCCCTTTACCGCGCGATAGTGGCGACACCATTCCCGCACTTCTTCGACCATATCCACCGGGACGTAGATTGCATGGGTCTCCCCTTTAATCTTCGTGGTTAACAGATGGGCGGGATGCTTCCCGCCTCCTTCCCTCGCACAACGGCAGTTTGGATTACCGCATCAGTGATGGATCTTCGTTAACGATCCGACCACAAAGGGGCGCTTCTTGCCCACTGCCGCCAGCTTGCACCCAAGTCTTTTCCTCAAGGTTACGGAAGTCGGTTTTGCATCCATATTGCTATGTAACGCCTGGCATGAACCGCAGTTGAAAGCCGCCGCCATTGGTGGCGGCTTTCAACAGTCGCGTTCGATGTCATTGTTGGCCTGTGCTTTCCTTATCCGCAAGCGAATCCACTTCGGATCGCGGCGACAGTCGAGAACGGCTCGTATGCGTATCTGTTCCCCTGTTACTTCGTAATAGATGGCATAGGGGAACCTGTCGGACAACATGCGGTGGCACCCGTATGCCAATACATGAACGCCGGCGTACAGGCGAAGGGAATCGATGTCAGCCGTCAGAGACTCTTCAAAATAGTCGCCGAGGCCCTCGCCCTGCCGATTATAGAAGTCACGTCCCCGCGCCAAGTCCTCGACGGCAGACCGCAGGATTACGATTCTCACTTGGTTCTCTCCCGGAGAAGTCGCTTTGCGTCTTCCCAAGGGATGAACTCATCCGTACCCTCCCGCACAGCCGCTTCACGCTTCCGGAGAACGTCACCATGCCATTCCGGAGACTGGTACTCGTCGCCAGAACGGCTCAGATCTTCCCAAAGCTCCTCCATTGCCCGGAGCTTTTCTGTTTTTGTCAGCTTGCCCATGTCCAATATTGTATTCATGATGGCATGTTGCCCTTTACGGATGTCGTTTTCAAGTTGTTTCTGTCGGCCAACGGATGCATGACCCGCAGTAAAAA
>CAYWJE010000091.1:0-12305 GCA_964458525.1 uncultured Verrucomicrobiota bacterium | reverse complement strand
TCGGCATGGTTCAAAACAGGGTTACAATTTCCGGAAGGCTGGGCAATGTGGCACGGGCATCCTGCCCGTGTAATATGTTGCCCATCCGATGGTTATGAACACGGGCAGGATGCCCGTGCCACTCTCCACCTCTTGAAAGTGTTACCCTGATTGGCCATTTATTGAACCATGCCGGTTTTTCAACGAAATCTATCTCAAGGGGCTGAGACCCTGCTCTCCACGAAGATTGAATATGTCGCCGACGGGTTGGAACGCCTGAAACCAACGGGCTCCGTAATATGCTGCCAACGCTCAGCCGTCAATCTCACTGGACATCCTTAAAAATAAAACAAATCCTTCATCCGCTCCCTTGACAAGGTACCGAACACACTGAAATGCAGATCTAACTCAATCTTGATTTCTTAAACAAATTCAGTGGCGTCCCATAGGAAAGCACCTTTATCATTGAAAATGTTGGCTAATGGAAGCCTATGGGATGAACGAACCGACAAAATGCGATCTCGCGCACTTGTCCGCCCGTGGAGGAGAGACGCAGAGATCTGAACAAATCAGTCTTAATATATACTATCCATACATTACTTACCACTCAGCGCCTTTGCGCGAGATTATCCCCTCATTTCTGTGGGATGGTAGTGAATTTGAGAAGAAAAGAAAAGCATCCGAGAAGCCTGAAAAACCGTGACCCATGAACTGTGAACGGGTACCTTTTGCCAAAGATCACACAGCCTTAAATACAAGCGTGGCGTTGTGTCCGCCGAACCCGAGCGCGTTATTGAGCACGGCGCTGAGTTTCTTCTCCCGCGCAGTGTTGGGAACATAATCCAAGTCGCATGCCGGGTCCGGGTTCTCGTAGTTGATCGTAGGCGGCACTATGCCGTTCTTTATGGCAAGCGCGCAGATCACCGACTCCACCCCGCCAGCCGCTCCGAGCAGGTGGCCGAGCATTGATTTGGTGGAGCTGATCATAACCTTGTGGGCCCTGTCCTCGCCGAAAGCATACTTGATCGCCTTCGTTTCGCTCTTATCGTTCAGTTGCGTGCTCGTTCCATGCGCGTTGATATAATCAATATTATCAGGCGTGAGCTCCGCGTCCTTCATCGCAAGCTGCATGGCGCGGCCTGCGCCGGAGCCATCCTCCAACGGTGCGGTTTCGTGGAAGGCATCGCAAGTGGCGCCGTAGCCTGCCAATTCGCAGTATATGCGCGCGCCGCGCTTGCGGGCATGCTCATAATCTTCGAGTATCAGCACGGCGGCGCCTTCGCCCATGACAAACCCGTCACGCTCGGCATCGAACGGACGGCTTGAGCGTTGGGGCTCATCGTTCCTGCGGCTGAGGGCACGGAGCGCGCAGAAGCCGGAGAACCCCATTTCACAGATGCTCGCGTCACTGCCGCCGGCAAGCATTACGTCGGCATCGCCCCTCTGTATAATGCGCATAGCATCACCCAGAGCGTGTAGGCCCGTTGCACAGGCAGAGACGACGGAGTAGTTCGGACCCTTGAATCCGTACTTAATGGCAAGCAGGCCCGATGTGATATTGCTTATCATCTGGGGAATGGTGAAGGGGCTACATCTGTCCGGCCCCTTCTCCCTGATAATGGTGAACTGGGTCTGAAACGTCTGGAGTCCACCTATTCCCGAGCCCACGATGACGCCGACGCGCTCACAATTGGTGGCCGCCGGATCGAGGCCGGAGTCTGACATCGCCAGATTGCCCGCCGCCACGGCAAAGTGTCCGTACGGGTCGGTGCGGCGCTGCTCCTTCTTGCTGAGGAAGGAATCCACATCGAACTCCACCACCTCGCCGGCGATCTGCGACGCATGGCGGGAGACGTCGAACTGCTGCACCCGTCTGATACCGCATTTCCCGGCGACAATGCGCTGCCAAAACAGATCCAGGTTACACCCCAGCGGAGTGACCACGCCAAGTCCGGTTACAACAACTCTGCGTTCACCTTGTCTCATAACTTCACACGCCTATAGGCAAAAAGGCCGAGAACGCAATGGCCGTGCTCCCAGCCTTTCCGCAACTATGGATAATTATTTCCCGGCACCCTTTTCATTCAGGTACTTGATTGCCGCACCGACCGTTGTCAGCTTCTCGGCTTCCTCGTCCGGGATCTCGGCCCCGAACTCCTCTTCGAACGCCATGACCAGCTCGACCGTGTCGAGAGAGTCGGCCCCGAGATCCTCAATGAAAGAGGCTTCCGGGGTAACCTGTTCTGCGTTCACGCCAAGCTGTTCCACGATGATATCACGTACTTTTTCCTCGAGCGACATTTATGCTCCTCCCAGTTTGTTGCTACATAACCATTCCGCCGCAGACGGTCAGCACCTGGCCGGTCATATAGGCCGCGCCGCCCGCCAGAAACAGAACAACCTCCGCCACATCTTCCGGTGTTCCCAGCCGGGCCATTGGTATGGCATCCAACAGCTTCTTCTTTATATTCTCCGGCAATTTATCGGTCATGGCCGTCTGTATGAACCCCGGCGCGACTGCGTTGACGCGTATATTCCGGGAAGCCAGCTCCTTCGCCGCCGACTTGGTGAACGCTATCACGCCCGCCTTCGAAGCGGCATAGTTGCACTGCCCGGCATTACCGACAAGTCCGATGATCGAAGCGACACTGACTATCGCGCCCGACCTTTGTTTGATCATGACCTTCGAAACCGCCTTGGAAAACAGAAACGTGCCCTTCAGGTTCACCGAGAGCACGGCGTCCCAGTCCTCTTCCGACATGCGTGCGAGGAAACCGTCCTTCGTAATTCCCGCGTTATTGACGAGGATGTCTATCTTTCCGAACGCTGCGGCAACTGCATCAACGGCCTTTTTTACCGACTCGCCGCAACTGACGTCCACGGCGAAGCATTCCGCCCTGACGCCCTTCGCGGCAACCGCCTTCGCCGTATCGGCAAGCCAGTCCGCGTTCAAGTCGCACAGCGCGAGATCAGCGCCCTCGGTTGCAAACCGTTCGGCGATGGCGCGTCCTATGCCCCTGGCCGCGCCAGTCACAATAGCCGTTTTTCCCGTGCAAATTCCCACAACAGCTCCAGATGAGTAACCCTGTTTATTTCGTATTTCGCGTGATTTATAGCAACAGGTGCGCGCAAAGTCCAGATAAAATTTAACGGAAACACAATTTTTCCGCGATCACGTGCCGCCGGCCGCGGAAAGCCTCATCATATTCAGCACGCCGCCGGCGAGAAGGATATCCCTGTTCCGCCGCGAAACGGAAAGGGAAAGCGGTATCCGCGCCCCGCTCTTCTCATTGAGCAGAACTGCGTCGACGTCCCCCGCCACGGCCTGGCGCACGCCGCGTATGATCAAGCTGTCGCCCTGCGAAATCTTCTCATAGTCATCCGGATTGGCGAACACGAACGGGATGATTCCGAAATTGACCAGGTTTGTCTGGTGAATCCTCTCGATTGATTTTGCAATAACCGCCTTGACGCCCAGCACCATCGGGCACATCGCCGCATGTTCGCGGCTCGAGCCCTGTCCGTAGGAAGAACCCGCGACTATGATATTGTGAAGACCCTTATCGCGGGCGGCTGCCGCGCGCTCCGCGAAGCCGGGGTCCACGGGCTCGAACACGAATTTTGAATAGACGGGTATGTTCGATCGGTACTTCATGCGCGCGCCGGCCGGCATGATGTGATCCGTGGTGATCTTGTCGCCCACCTTGATCGCCGCGACGCCCGTGATATCCTCCGGCATCTCGCTGTTTCGCGGCACCTCGCCTATATTCGGACCGCGCAGGACCTGCACGCCCGACGGATCTGCGGGCGGACGGAGGAACATCGAATCGTCAATTTCCATCTTCGCCGGCAGGCGGACGCGCGGGCGGCCTATTCCGGCGCGGCGCGGGTCGGTGACGACACCCCGGAGCGCGGAAACGACGGCGACTTCCGGGCTCACCAGGTAGACTTTTGCCGTGCGCGTTCCCGAGCGGCCCTCGAAATTGCGGTTGGAAGTGCGCAACGAAACGGCGTTATCGGCCGGCGATTGCGAGTTGCCGATGCAGAAGCCGCATGCGTTCTCCAGGAGTCTGGCGCCGGCCGAGATCATAATGGAAAGGCTTCCGTCCTTCGCCAGCATCGAGAGAACCTGTTTTGAGCCGCATGCTATTCCCAGGCTCACGTCCTGGTGAACGGTTTGGCCGCGCAGCACGCCGGCCACAGACTTCATGTCGCGGAACGAGGAATTCGTGCAAGAACCTATCAACACCTGGTCAACGCGCATTCCCTCGATCGAGCTGACGGTGACTATATTGCCCGGGGAATGAGGCGCGGCCGCAAGCGGCTCGAGCTCCGACAGGTTGATTTCCACAGTGCTGTGATACGAGGCGTCCCTGTCCGGAAGGATCTCGCGCCAAGCCTCCTCCCGGCCCTGCGCCGCCAGGAACGCTCTCGTGGCCGCGTCGCTCGGAAAGACGGAGGTCGTGACGCCGCACTCGGCGCCCATGTTGGCGATCGTGGCGCGCTGGGTCACGTCGAGCGAGGCAACGCCCGGCCCGGTGTACTCGAACACGCAGCCCGTGTTTCCCTCCGTAGTAAAGATCTCGAGTACCTTGAGAACCACGTCCTTCGGGGAGACCCACTGCTTGAGCTGTCCCCTCAACCGTATCTCGATAACCCTGGGCGCCGTCACGTGAAAAGCGCCGCCTGCCATAGCCACGGCCACGTCGAGCCCGCCCGCACCAATGGCCACCATGCCCAGCGCGCCGCCGGTGGGCGTGTGCGAATCGGAGCCGAGCAGCGTCTTGCCCGGCGCCCCGAATCTTTCCATGTGCAACTGGTGGCAGATGCCGTTGCCGGGCCGTGAGAAGATGATTCCGTATTTCGCGGCTACCGACTGCAGGTAGCGGTGATCGTCGGCATTCTCAAACCCGGTCTGGATGGTGTTATGATCCACATAGCTTACGGCCAGCTCGTTCCGGATGCGGTCTATACCCATCGCCTCGAACTGGAGATACGCCATTGTGCCCGTGGCATCCTGCGTGAGAGTCTGGTCAATGCGCAAAGCCATTTCCCCGCCCGGCTCAAGCGAGCCGGAGACGAGGTGATCCGATAATATTTTTTCAGTTACGTTCATTTTTTGAAACAGATTTTCACCACCTCCGCGAACCGACTGACGAAATGCGGCTTCAATCCCTTGCGGATGTGGGCCGGAAGCTCATTGAAATCCTTCTTATTCTCCTTAGGGAACACCAACACGACGGCATCCGCGCGCTTGGCGGCAATGGTCTTTTCCTTGACTCCTCCGATAGGCATCACCAGGCCGGTCAGGGACAGCTCCCCGGTCATGGCCATCCCGGGCCTGGCCTGCTTGTTCAGCGCAAGGGAATAGAGCGCCGCCGCCATCGTTATGCCGGCCGAGGGCCCGTCCTTTGGGGTTGCGCCTGATGGAACATGGAGATGAATGAAGTGTCGCTCAAACAACTTCACCGCATCCGGGTTGCCGCTGAGAAAAGAGCGCACAAAAGTGTAGGCTATCTCCGCCGACTCCGCCATCACGTTCCCAAGCTGGCCGGTCTGCTTGAACCCGGGCTTCACTGCCTCAACCTTGGTGGCCTCGATATATATCGGCTCGCCGCCCATGCTGGTCCACGCCAGCCCCATAACCACGCCTGGTCCCGAATTCCTGAACGGATCCTCGTCCGAGAATATACGCCTGCCCAGCAAGGAAGGCACATCCTTCGCGTCCACCATCACCTTCGAAGCTTTCTTAGCCACGATCTTTCTCGCCGACTTCCGGCAGATGCGCTTTATGCTCTTCTCCACGTTACGCACGCCCGGCTCGCGGGCATAGCCGTCAATTATCTCACGCAGTGCCTTATTGGTGATGGTTAACTGCCCCTTCTTCAGGCCGCCTGCCTTAAGCTGCTTCGGCACGAGGTATTTCCTCGCAATCTGCATTTTCTCCTCGAGGATGTAGCCCGAGAGCTTCATCACCTCCATGCGATCGAGCAGGGGTTTCGGAATGGTATCGAGCACATTAGCCGTGCAGACGAACAGCACGTTGGAAAGATCAAAACGAACGTCGAGATAATGATCCAGGAAATCGCGGTTCTGCTCGGGATCGAGAACCTCGAGCAGGGCGGAGGCGGGATCGCCCTGGAAGCTTGCGCCTATCTTGTCCACCTCGTCCAGCATGATGAGGGGGTTGGCGCTCTTGCAGCGGCGCATGGCCTGGATGAATTTGCCCGGAAGCGCGCCAATATAGGTGCGGCGATGACCCTTGATCTCCGCCTCGTCGCGCATCCCGCCGAGCGAAAATCTATAAAAGCTCCGGCCGATGCTTTCGGCGATCGAGCGGCCCACGGAGGTTTTGCCAACGCCCGGTGGCCCCACGAAGCAGATTATCGAGCCGGACACCTTCCCCTGCAGGATGCCGACCGACAGGAACTCCAGGATCCGCTCCTTCACATCATCGAGCCCGTAGTGGTCCCTGTTCAGCACCTTCTCCGCGCGCGCGATATCGCAGTTGTCCGGCGTAAACACGCCCCAGGGCAGGGAAGTGAGCCAGTCAACGTAGTTGCGTGTGACGTTGAACTCGGGCGAGGACGGCTCTATCAGACTGAGCTTATCCATCTCCTCCTTTACCCGCTCCTCTGCCTCGGGCGGCAGCGTGAGGTTCTTCAGCCGCTCGTTGAATTCGTCAATCTCCGCGTCCTTGCCATCCTTCGCCAGACCGAGTTCCTTTTTGATGGCCTTCAGCTGTTCCCGGAGGAAGAAGGTCCGCTGCTGCTTCGACAGCTTCTCCTCTATCTGCTTGTTGATCTTCGCCTGGAGCTTGGAGACATCGAGCTCCTTCCTGAGGAGGATAAGGGCTTTCTCTATCCTGTGCCTTATGCTGGTGGTTTCGAGAATATCCTGCAGTTCGCTGCCGTCGGCGGTCGTCATGCTCGCCGCGAAATCGGCGAGTCGTCCCGGATCGCTCAAGTCCGCGCGGCTGACGAAGAGAGAGAGTTCCTCCTTGAAGAGCGGGCTGAGCTGCGTGAGCTCCTTCATAGAGTTGATG
Source organism: uncultured Verrucomicrobiota bacterium (assembly GCA_964458525.1). Classification (GTDB taxonomy): domain Bacteria; phylum Verrucomicrobiota; class Kiritimatiellia; order JAAZAB01; family JAAZAB01; genus CAYWJE01. The sequence continues at coordinate 5,281 of CAYWJE010000091.1, read as the reverse complement.
ATGGCCACCGAATAGGCCTTGAGCTCCTCGTTCACAGACATCTCGGTCCCCTGCATGTAGCGGACCTTGACCCTGATGACAGGATCCTCGGCGATCACCTGCTCCACAGAGAAGCGCTCCATCATGCCGAGCAACACCTGTATCGGCCCGTCGGGCGCGGACTGTTGTGCGCGTATAATCTGCGCGGCCACGCCCACGCTGTAGAGGTCGGAAGATTTCACCGGCCCGGAATCGGACGACTCACCGCTCGCCGGGCGCCGCAGGATCACACCGACGAACTTGGGCGTCTTCTCCGCCAGCTCCGAGATAACCTTTCTGGACTTCTCGTCCTCGACGACGAGCGGAACTATCATTCTAGGAAAAACGGGCCTGTTGCCGATGGGTATTACGGGCAGCAGGAAGGGCAGCATTTCGCGGGCGAGCACAACGCCCTTTTCATCCGCAGCGGGCACTGCCGGCTGATCCTCCTGTGCCGCAGCGTCGTTATCGGCGATTTTTTCGTTCTTCTCTGCCATGGCTTAATGCGGGCGAACCCGCAACCCAAAAAGAGGGACAGGATAACAGGATGACGGGATTTCTTCTTATCCTGTTAATCCATTATTTCTTGGAACATCCTGTCATCCTGTCTGCATTTTCTTGTTATTCTTCGCTGTTCCTCAACAATGAGGTACTAACGCTCCGTCCGTACGGGTTCCAAGACTTGTTACATTCGAGGCGCCGCGCGTTCTGCTACGGGGTCTTCATCATCCCTGGCGGCATGGTCCGGGCGGCTGGCTTGGGGAGAACGGGCATGACGGACCACAGTATGTCGCGATCCATCTTCAGCCGAGCGAGCTCCTGGTCTTCATCGAGGAGGCGGTTTATGGTTTTCTGGATCTCGACCATCTGGGAGCGCATGGCCTTCACCTCAGGGTGGTTTTCGTAGAGATCCTGCTCGCGATCCGCAATTCCCTTCTTCATGGCTTCGATGCGCGCGCTTGTCTCCATGACCTTGCGCATGAACTCGGCGCTCATAGCCTCCATGGACGCCTTCGGTGGCGCGACTTTCTCCTTTGCTTCCGCGGCGGCCGCCGTGCTCCCGGCCTCGGCAGCGGCAGGACCGGTCTGGACCAGGCAGGCCGTGGCTATTATCAACCCGGCGACAACAATTAATTTCTTCATCATCGATATCCTTTCCTTTGGCGGCAACGCCCGCACTGTCACCCGTGCACATAAGACTGCGTAATCCTAGAAAGACAATTTACACGCAGTCCCTGAAAAGATCAAGAGGCAAAATGGGCACATATTGATGGAGCAAGCCACTATGACATTTGCGCAGCATCACTAAGATTGGATTTGTGGCAGTTTGGACAGGTTCTTGACATAATTATCCTGTTAACAATTACGCTCAGCCATGACACGGATTTCGTCGGCAACGGATTTCTTTAATTCCATCGGCTCCAACACCTTGACATACCGTCCCCATGCGAGAACCCAGTGCTGAACTTCCATCAGGCCGGCGGCCGGAAATTGTATTTCAATATCGTCATTGGCCAATTTCTTCACTTTCTGTTTGGGATGCCATTCCTTGTCCATAATCCAGGATGTCACGATCTTGTCGAAACGCAGCCGGATCTTATATGTCTTCGCGCCCGGCATATGAACGAAGCGGCCAAACGCGGTATCAAACATCTGTTCAGGCTTGAAATCGGAAGGGATGACAAATGATTCCCCGGCGACGCTTGCTTTCTTGATCCGGGACATAGAGAGCGGCGTGAGCTTGTTGGAAAGCCGACTGTGCCCGAAGACATACCACTCGCCTCGCAGGTTGGCGACATGATAAGGGTCGAGTTTGTATTCCTTGACCTTTTGGGATGCAAACGCCTGGTATGCAATCCGCACCGTGAGCTGATTGAGCAGTCCGCGGATTACGGCGATCCACACTTTCTCATCAATCGGCCTGGCAGGCGGGCTGGTGAAAGTGAAATGGCTGAACAGGAACTCCGGCGGGATGGATATTTGTTCCGGAAGAAACTCGCTGATCTTTTTGAAAACACGCTTGATCTCGCCGGCCACCGGCGCGCCGTGATACTGCTCCAGCGCGCGCGAGGCTATCAGCAACGTCATCAACTCGCCCTCACTGAGCACGACCGAGGGCAGAAACCAGGTTGAGTCCGTGTAATAGAACCCGTTCCGTTGGCGATCGAACTCGATCGGCGCATTGAGAGAATCCCTCAGGAAATCAATATCGCGCTGAACGGTTTTCTGGGCGACCTCGTAGTCCATGGAAAAGGACAGGCAGTTCGGATATTTGCCGTCCCGGATGGCCTCGTGAAGTGCCATCAGCCGCCGGAATTGAGTCGTATTGCGTTTCATGGAACTCATGGTTCGAATCGTCGGTTCTTCCAATAGTCCGGGTCACGGTGCAGATGCATCACAGCCATGACGGCAATGAGATCAGGCTTGATTCAAAACAACACGCCAAAGGGAAAAGTCTTGGTTAGACATCGTCGGACATCCCCCTCGATAAACGCATAGAGTTCCGGATTCAACTCAATCCGATTCAGGGTGTCTTGGACAGCCGCAAGAAAACGTTTGCCGAGATCTTGCTGCTGCGATTCATACCACACCGCAGCATTAAGCATCTCAGCATCGGCCTCTGGATGGAAACGAATAGGCTTCATGTGAGCGCTGCGTATGCTTTGGTAAACACATCCGCAGCATCGCGTAACTCGACCGCACCCTCATCCATCTCCCGGCAGCGCTTGCGCAGTTCGTCGCTCCACGCGCGAGAAAGAGCCTCGCCGGGGCTGACATCAAGGCTTTCAATCAGGCGCTCGGCTACAAACGCTCGCGCATTCGGAGACAGGGACAGCGCCTCGATTATGACCTTCTCTATTGTTATGTTCACGTTGGAATATTACCCCCATTTGTCGCTGTGGTCAATTCTCTAATTTCGAACATATTCAGGGATTCATGACCATCCGTGCCATCATGTCCTCAATATCTGTCGGTAACCAACTCTTCCACGCTTTGTGTCGATTCGATTTTGCATCCCAAGATGCACACTTGCTTTCTATAACATTTTTCATGAGACCCTGGGCGAAATTCAACTTGTCTCTATCATCATCAGTTAGATAGAATGATTCTCCTATCACAAGCAACTTCATGCCAGAACGATTATTCCTCGCATATTTAGATCCTTCCCATGGTCTAAAAAGCAGAACCCGGCATATTCTTCTCCCCTTATAACTTCCGAGTTTCCGTAACGGTCGAAAAATAGTTTGGTGTTTTCTTCCCTTGCACCTTCTTTATTAGCAATATTATCCTTGTCTATTCCGCATTTGCAAAATTCATTGGCGGTTGCGGAGCCTTGTTTGAAGGAACAGAGCATTGATCCCGGAATGATGATTTCATATTCATCTTGGGCGTTTCAATTTGATGCAGATCAACGCCAGCACAGCAATTGGGACCTCGTCGTCCGTTTCCCAACCGTCAGAATCTTGCGCAGAATAAGGTTTGAGAATCCTGCCATCCCATTCCCAACCGTCGCAATCACTCCCTTGATATGGCTTTATAATCGAGCGCATGTGTCCTCCTATCTTCAAGAATCAATTTCCTTTGCTTCAGCTTAGGCAATCCGATTAGCAATGGCCGTTATCTCCTTTTTTATTTCGGCAATATCCTGCTTCAAGGAAGCCCATCCTATTGCCTGCATGATGGTTTCCTTGTTAATCAATCCTCGCTGACCGGCGGTTCTTATTTCATCCACTTGGTTTTGAAGCACCTCGAGCTCTGTCATCACATCCTTGATTGTCGGGTCGGAATAATACTGCATTCTCATCCCCCTTCTTTCATGTCGTTCTTCTTTGAGTACCGAAATCGCGGCGGGAGCCTTACCCCATTTCTTGAATATTCTTCAATGCAAGAATGGTGTGATGACTCGCGCCTGTCAACCTGTTTTCAACGCTGCCAAGGAGGCATCTTGACTCCCTTTCCTTGAGCCCGATAAGGCGATTTTATTAAGCGTTAAACAAGGGTTCGGGTTTCTAGAGGCTTCCATTGTTCAAACTCGTTCGGATAATGCCCTTTCAGATAAGCGAGCCGATACGCGAGTGTGGCGGAGCATACGGCTTGCGACTTGTTGAACAGGTAGCCGGCAGTCCGGCACATGCTTTTATAAATACTGTTCGCCGTCTTGCCCGGAATTCCATGCATTCGCCGGCAGCCCTCAACGAACGAGGCGTGTTCTCGCTTGACATCATCCGGGCGCATCTTGCTCAATGTGCGGCGAAATAGATCGCCATGCCCCAGCGTGTAGCCGGTGAGGACGTGAACTGCTTCCATCATCTGCTCTTGGTAGAGAAACATGCCGTATGTTTCACGCAAGACCGGTTCCAGGGAGGGATGATCGTAGCGTATCTTTCCCCTGCGGTTCTTTCGATCCAGGTAATCGCGATATAGCATCGAAGGGCCGGGGCAGCCGAGACACGCGCAAGCAATCCGAAGCTCAAAGCGGTCCGGCGCTATTCGCTCCACCACATCGTTCCGCTCATCCTCATACTGAAACACGCCAAATGCATTTTCGGCGCAAATGACCTTGAGAGTTTTGGAATCATTGAGCGGAATGGATTCGAGTGCCAGCCTGACGCCTTTCTTCTTCAGAATTCGCAGGGTTTCAGCGATCGCGCCCAGAAAGCGGGAGCCGCCGGCAAAAACGGTCATGCAGTCCGCATCCTCAATTTCATCGCACAGGGCTATCAGGTCCCTGCCACTGGTTACTCCCACCAGAATCCGCTTCTGCAATGGCACATCCCCGATCACAATGCCGGAAAAGTCGAATGCCGAGTCCCTGCACAGTTCTTCGATAACATGGACGCCATCCATGAGCTTCCGTATCGCGGGGTCGCGGCTCAGTTCGCGATTCAGCGCCTGCAGTCTTTCCGGAGGGACCTTGGAATCGGCCTCGGCAGCGCGATGAATTGCCATGAGAAGATGAGTGATCTTCTTGGACGGCACTCTTTGCGCGCGGGCAATGTCGCGCATGGTTGTGATGAGATCGCGGCGGAATGTGGTGAAAAGATGAGCCGTTCTGTCACGTCCGCATCTGCGCTTGATGTAGTCAATAATCGCGTAGTGTCCGTCCTTGCACGACTCCAGAATGAAGCTTGGTTGGCATTTACGATCGGGGTTGATGAAACGCTCCATGAACAGCCCGTATTTGAGAGGATCAATGCCTGTGATTCCAAGTAGGTAACAGACCAGGCTGCCCGCTTCCGGTCCGCGGCCCGGCCCCATGATC
>CAYWJE010000090.1:0-12460 GCA_964458525.1 uncultured Verrucomicrobiota bacterium | reverse complement strand
CGCTTCCTCCGCCAGTTCCCGGTATCGGCTCCCATTCACATTTGACCTTCACCGTGGTCACGGCCGAGGTGCCCGCCGAATTCACTACGGAATAGCCTCCGCTCCAGATAAAAAACTCCGGCTCGCTGCTCGATATCTTCGTTTCCTGAGATTTCAGCCGATAACCGGATGGAGGATCGGCTATTGTGATAGTAAGATTCGCCGTCTCGAACGGCTGCAAGCTGCAAGGCCAACTCACGTCGCTGCCGGGACTGACCACGAGCGAGCCGGTCTTATCTTCTCCCAAGCATATTCCTGCCACGCAGATTATGCCAGTCAGAATCGGGACTATTCTTTTCATCTTCCCCTTCCCTTGGTTGATGCGGTTTGCCATCCGTCTTCCACTTCCGCCTTTTGCCTGATTGTTCTGCGCCGCTGAAGCTCGTAGCCGGGCTGAAACTGGAGTTCATAGAAAAGGTTGATGACCTCGGCATAGTGGTTCCGGTCGAAGAGCTTGCCGCCGTTTCGCGCTTCGCGCGTGGCAAGCAGCATCGTTCTTTCGGCCTTATCCCAGTCGCCTTCCCCATAGAGTTCCACCCACAGCCGCGCGAAATAGTAGTTCATTTCGAGCGCTTCATCCGGATACCGTCCGGCCCATTCCTCGATCACTGGCAGGGCGTCGGTCAATGAGCCGTGCTTGTCGAGCAGCGCGATCCAGCCCCGTAAGGCGGCGGCCCTGTTCCTTTTGGGAGTCGAATCGTCGAGCAGGTGTCTCGCAAGCTGTTGCATTTGCCTCGCCATGAACTCATCTCTCTGTTCGTCAGGCACGTTCTCCGCGTATTTCATGAACCGGGTATGCAGCGAACGCGCCTGCGGACCCCATATGTCCCTCACACATTCAAGCCCAGTCTCAAGCGCCATCGCTTCAAGTTGATCGAACAGTTTTGAGGATTCAAGCGTCTTCTTGTCCACCCACGATTGCGCCATGTTCAGACCAAGCCCGAGTCTTTCGCGCGCAAATTGTCTGCAGCCATCATTCTCAACATCGTTAGTCAGATTCCAGCCCGCGCCAAGAATCCTCTCCGCTTCCTCATAGTCCCGCGCCGTGCGTATGGCGTGGCCGTAAATGATCAGATACGAGGTTCCCCAGAAATGGGCGTCCAGAACTCTTCCCTGGCGCTCGCGTGTGTATTGCTCAAGTTGAGACAGGCATTTCCGCAATTGGTCGGAAAATTCTTTTCTTTGGTTCGGACCGGTCTTGTAATTGACGAGAGATTCCAGGCGCTGCGCATCGAGGAATAACTTCTGCAGCGCGGGTGGCTTTTCCTTGAAATGAATCTCGCGCAGCAGGGTGTATCTCTCCTCGCTCGCCCGCGGCAGAGCCGCCTCCCTTTCCCGGAGCAGCCTCAACTCCTCGCTCTCGATGGGCAACGCCTCGGTGGGCTTGCCGACGGATTTTTCGGCTTCGGATAAGACCGTCTCGGAAAGCGGCGGGACCGAGACAATGACGGCGAGCGGTTCCGCCGGTTCGGTTCCCGTTTCCGGCATAACACGTATCTCAAGCTCCGGCATGGCGGGCTGGACTGCCGCAACGAGAATAGTTGGATCCAGCGCGGGATCGGGCTGTGTATCAGGTTCGATGGCATTAACTTGTGCACTCGTTCCGGAGACGATGCCGATTTCCGTCTCGACCGATTCTTCCTCGCGGGAACTCATGACAATAACTTCACCTTCGGTCATATCTTCCCGGAACACATCGCGCATGAGCTCGCGGGCGAGGACGAGGACCGCGAAGACTGCTGCCGTTCGCAACAGCCAATGCGACAACTGCGGACTGATTCTATCCCGTGGGTTGCGTTGCGCTGGGCTGCGCAGAACCTTGAATTCCGAGCGGCGGCGCATGAGCGAATCCATCATGTGTGCCGGGGAAGGAGACGCCGGGATACAATCCCGGCCTACAGCTATATGCATGTCTGCGGATTCGGTGACGGATGGAGCGGTCATTCTGTGTCCGCAGGCGGCGCACTTGATCCAGTCGTCGGCTATTGACGAAGGTGCGAGAAGTCTTTCCCCACAGTCTTCGCAATCGAACTCCAAGTCCGGCTCAGGGACCAGTACCGGCTTGCCGCAGTCCACGCAGGAGACGGTCCGCCCGATCCCGGCCTCGTCCACGGCAAGGCTCTTCCCGCATTGGCATTTAAAATAAATGTCCGACATCTTGTCATATCCCCGGATCAAGCTGGCGTATCTTCCTTCTTCATGACCTTCATGCTCTTCATGGTAAGTATGTATTTCCGTCACTTGCGGGATTGCATGCCCTGCTCGCAATCCCTCATATAATTCCGGATAGGCTCATGCTCCATCACTTCCGGATACCCCAGAGCCAATTCATCAAACGCTTTTTTCGCCTTCTCCCAATCCTTTGCCAACCAGAGGAGCCATGCCTTGGTGAAAGCCGCCTGCCGACCGCGAAATGATCTGGCGAACTCGGCCGCCTGCACATCACACAGTTCAATCGCCTTTTTCTCCTGCTTGCGCGGGCCGGCAAGCAGTTGAATCATGTGCCAGCGGCTCTGTCCCACCCATTCATTCCCCTTCGGCGCCAAAGCGACCACTTCCTTCCACAACCTCTCCGACTCCTTTTCCCTGTTCTGCAAATACAGACACCAGCCCAGCTTCGTCATCGCCTCGAATTTCTCATCATCCCGGAGGTTCATCTTCATCGCCTCGCCGTAGAGCCGCGCCGCAAGCTCCGGCTCATTGTGCTCAAGCCGGGCGTTGGCCGATTGCACCATGGCCGAGCCGTCAGCCCCGCTCTCCGCCATCGCTTTGGCCAGATTCATGTTCTGCCGGTCTTCCGCGGAAAGCTGCTTCTCGAACCGCTCGTAGATCGCCAACGCCTGAACGTAGTCGCCTTTGATGAGACACTGCCGGGCGAAGAGCCGCAGTTCGCGGATAGTGATGGGGTTTTCGGGAAAGGAGTCGAAGAGCTGATCCACCGTCTTCTTCCAGTCCTCCGGCTTCCCCTTCAAGCGGTGATGCGCGGCAAGCTGGTCGAGCGCGAGCAGAAGCGCGGGTGATAAGCGCTTCTGCATGACTTCCATGTTCACGATCCGGTTCCACGTGACCAGAGCATTCACGACCCGCTTCTGCCGGTAATCACAGATGGCGGAGAAAATGCGGGCTTCCTGAAAGCGCGGGTCAGAGAGATAGCGTCTCGTAAAATCATCGAACAGCGGCTGCGCTTTTTGGTACTGCTTCGCGTCGAACACCGCGCGCGCGTTCTTCCATGCCGTGTCGGCGGGCGACTGCTCGGAGACATCCTGCGCGGAAAGAGCGGAAAGGAAGAGAAGGGAAAAGAGAATGATAAATGCGGAATGATGAAAGATGAATGAAGAACGGAATAAGCTTGATTTTTCAGAAAAAACGGACTTCAGACAATCAGAACCGACTGCCCGACTGCCCGACTGCCCGACTGCCCGACTGCCCGACTAACTTGCACATAGCGCACATTCATTCCTTTCATTACCGATTCGACAGAGATATTGATCAAAATGAGAGAGAAGTCAATACATATTCCCAGGAAACCATCAATATCGCCCATTTTCTCCAATGGAGCGCAAGCTTCAACGTCGGCCGCAGGGTTTTGCAAGAGCATCAGGATACAGAATGTTCCTGATCAAGGGACCCTGAAGAGATACCTGTATCCTGTTGTCCCTTTCTCGCTATACCACTCGGAGGGGGGACAGAGCCCGAGCGCCTTTGACTGGACATCAACAAGCACATCAGGCAGACACCACAGGTAAGGGACCATGGGCGGCCCCTTGGTGCCTGTGCCGACGATCTTTCGCCATGAACTGTCGTCAAACGCAGGGTGAGACCAGTCGCCCGACGGATTGAACGCCTGCTTCCACTCCGGAGAAGTGACGAAATCCCCCTTGTGCGTGCGCAGGCAGGCCTGCACCCATTGCGGATGAGGTTGAGGATCGGAGAGCAGGCCGAGAACGTGCAGGCCCGACCCTATCTGCAAGCGCCACACGTGGGTCCTGTTGGGATCGCGGACAACACCCATCTCCCGTCCATCCATAAGCACCGTCGTCTTCATGTTGCAGTAGACCGCGAGCAGCGCGTTACGCTCATCCTCGTGGAACCAAAGCGCCGTCTCGGCCTGCTGCCTGGCATAATCATTCGTGGTCCCGGCGAGGAATTCAAGGTAAGCAGGCTTAGCGGCATTGAACCCATCCGCCCGCTCCTTGTAGGCGATTTTCCTCAAGCGGAGGACATCGGCGAAAGGAAAGTCAGTATATTGCGCCAGGAATAAATCAATGAACTCGATGGCGCCGAGGTAATCGTTGAACCGTTCATGGTTCCATATCTCGGTCATAACTGTCGCCGGGGCCACAATGTCGGGTGGCGGAACACGATCGCCCGGCGCGTCAAGGCGCCCGAATGCTTTTGCCGGCGAATCCATGTAATAAAAAGCAACGCTCTCCATCCAGCCAGGGCTCCTGTTATCCGGTCCTCGCTCGAACGCCATATCGAAGGAGGAATTGAATGTAATGGCGTCGGTCGCATGAATACGGTATTGCACCGTCCTGTACGGCACCTTGAACGGCAGCCCGTGAAACGGACGGGCCAGTACATTCTGATAATACCAGCCGCCATTGAAATAATCCTCGAGACCCGTTCCGCGCCAAGCCGCGGCGGACTCAGAATCCTTCCGTATGATCTCGTCGCCTTCAAGGATCCAGAAGCTCTGCTCAGCGGCGGCAACGCCTAGAATACAGCCGACGTACTTGCCCGCGCCGACAACGCTCAGGATGGGATGTGGCTTTCCGACATCCGCGGCTTCAGTACGCATCCAGCCTGCATGGAAATAGCCCAGTCCCGGATCCCATGCACCGTCCGCGTTCAAAGGTTCGACAACGGCGTTCACGATCATCACCAAGTCAACGGCGCCCTGATTCTCTATGCTCACCTCGGCTGCCGATTCGAAAGGCATTGGAAAGCGCGACAAGAAAACGCCGTTGCTCATCCCGAAGAACATGGACTGGTAACTCGTGCGCCTCCAGAAAATGCCGAAGAAATCGCCAAGCGGCACGGCCACGCTGTCCTCCTGAAAATCGTTCCACCTGATATGGATGGAAAGATCCCTGAGACACTTCTCCCTTTCGGCGGGAGAAGCAAGCTTTTCGAACTCCGGTCGAATCCTGATTGCGCGGATAACCGCCGGCCCCGCAAAGCTCAGGGCCACGGCCCGCTCTCCGGCCCGGCAGACAACGTTGGTGACAACGGTTAACTCGCCCTCGCGAGATCTATCGTATGAGCTCCATCCCGCAATGACATCTTCGACCGCACCCACCGCGTCGGCCGACAGCTCGCGCGGAAAGCTCTCCACGGCGAGGCCTTTCGGCATCGCCGAATAGTTCACCTGATAGAATATCCTCGGCCAGCCGCCGGGCTTGTAGCCGCCCTCCCTTGTCTCGATGACCAGCCGCCGGGCATATGGAATCGGCAGAAACGAATAAAAACAATAGTTTTCGTAGGCGGCCAGGGGGGGCAGGAACGGCGCCTTTCCGCCGCAGAATTCACCAATGGTAGTATTGATCCTGGGTTTTTTCTCACCGTCAAAAAACATCCTGATCCCGTGATCCGGCTCACCGCCGGTGAACCAGAAACGCGAAACGTAACCCGGCCCGGTGAGATCCGCCATCACCATCCAGCCCGGCTCGGAACCCTGCCGCAGGAAATTGTTGAAATCATCGTTACCTCCCGTCGGGTCAGCTGAGGTGACGATTTCCGGAGGAAGCGTGTCGAGCCGGGCAATGCGGTCAATATCAGAGAGCTGACGAATCAAGTCCGTAAAGAGAATCGTTTCCTGTTTCGTGAAGCGACCGCAGCCGCCAAGCAACAGCGAAACCAGCAACACGGCGAAGAAAGGAAATGAAGACGAGTTTCTTCTCATAATTCTGTAAGGCTCTTGCAAAACCCCCTGATCGCCCATCGTGGCACGGGCATCTTGCCCGTGATTCATGGGCGAGACGCCCATGCCACAAGGGGTTTTGCAAGAGCCTCCTGAATGTAACTACTCAATGGCCACCCGCCACCGATCAGAGGGCGGCGTGTTTTATTTCGAGAAGCTCTTTCATAACGCTGTCCACCGGAACGCTTCCGGAAACGCCGAAGGCATCGTGAAGAGTCTTATAGATCTTGTACAGCTTCCGGTAGGTTTCAACGCTGCCGGGGTCGGGCCGGAAAACCTTCTCTCGCACTCCCGTCATAGCTTCCACGGCCGCATCAATGGTGGAATGCATCCCTGCCGCCACGGCGCCGGCAATAGCGGCGCCAAGTGCGCAAGTCTGTCCCGAGCGGGAAATGAGCATCGGCCGGTTAAGCACATCCGCGTAAATCTGCATGAAAAGATCATTCTTCTCGGAAATGCCTCCGCAGCACACCACCCTCTCGATCGGAATGCCGTATTCCTCGATGCGGTTGATAATCGTCAACGCTCCGAATGCCGTGCCTTCCAGAAGCGCCCTGTAAATCTCCGCCTGTCCGGTATGGAGCGTCATCCCCACCACAAGTCCTGTCAGTTGGGGATCAACGAGAATGGTCCTGTTCCCGTTGTTCCAATCCAGGGCCATGAGCCCGCTGCCGCCCGGCTTCATTCCGCGCGCCTCCTCCGTCAACTTGAACTGCAGGGCGTCATCCCCCTTGCAGACGTATTTAACGAACCACGCGAATATGTCGCCGACCGCTGACTGGCCCGCCTCGATTCCCACGTACCCGGGAAGGACGGATCCGTCAACGATCCCGCATACCCCGGGAATATCCGGGACTTTTTCGGTGTTGCGCGCAACCATGATATCGCACGTCGAGGTCCCGACGATCTTCACGAGCGTACCCGCCTTCACGCCGGAGCCCACGGCGCCAAGGTGCGCATCAAACGCCCCCACGGCAACGGGAATCCCGGGCTTCAGACCTGTCTTTGCCGCCCACTCAGCGCACAACGCCCCGGCCTTGCGGTCAATGGCAAAAGCATCGGAGGGAATCCGCTTCCGTAGCGCCGCAAGTTTGGGATGGAGGACCGCGAGAAACTCCTCGTCCGGCATGCCGCCCCACGACTTATTGAACATCGCCTTGTGGCCGGCGGCGCACACGCCCCGCACCACATCCTCTGGACGCCTTACGCCGCTGAGCACGGCAGGAACGAAATCCTGCAGCTCGATCCATGAATAAGCCGCATCGAAGACCGGCTCATCAACAATCAGGCAATGCCATAACTTCGCCCAGAACCATTCCGGAGAATAGACGCCACCGCATTTCGCGAGGTAATGGGGACGCATCCTTGCGGCGGCATCGGTGATGAAGTCCGCCTCCTTGAACGACGTATGATCTTTCCACAACCATGCGCAGGCGTTCAAATTGTTCTTGAATGGTTCGCGGAAGGCAATGGGTTCGTTATTCTCGTCAACCGGGATCGGCGTGGATCCGGTAGTGTCCACGCCCAGTCCGCCCACGTCTTGAGCGTTGACGCCGGCACGCTGCTTCGCGTCAGCCAGTGCGGCAGCCATCACTTCCCTGAGCGCCTCAAGATAATCGGCTGGCGATTGGCGGGCCAGGTTATGATCACGCTCGTCAAGGAGTAATCCCTCGGACCCGGACGGATACCTGGAAACAGCGGCACCCGCCTCCGCCCCATCGGCCGCGTCAACCACGAGCGCTCGCACCGAATTGGTGCCGAAATCAATACCCATCGAATATGATTTCTTCACCTTCATTCGTGTCTCACGTTCACGGAATAACGACCACCTTAAGCGCTCCGAAGGAAGGGTTGGACTGTACCTTTACCGCCTCGTGGAAATCATCAAGGCTGAACTTGTGTGTCACGAGCGGACGCCCGTCAATTTTGCCGGAGACAACCAGGTCCCGCGCGGCCAGGTACTCCTCGTTCGAGGAACTGTTCGCACCGTGCAGGTTAAGTTCGAAATAGTGGATCTTGTTCAAATCCATCGGCTCCACAGGATCGGACTTCGGCATGCCCGCAAATATGGAAAGGTGCCCGGCACGGCGGAGAATCTTCATCCCGCATGTGACCAGGGACTTGACAGAGGCGGCCACGACCACGGCATCAACCCCGCGTCCGCCGGTGGCCTTCTTCACCCATTCCTCCGGGCTGTTCTCCGCGCTGTTCACAAGGTCATCGAACGGAAGACCGAGCCTCCTGATCAGATCCAGGCGCGGCGTTGAAACATCCATGATGGTCACGCGCCGCGCGCCGCGCGCGCGTGCGACAAGCCCGTTGAGAACGCCGATTATGCCTCCGCCAAAAATCACCGCGTGCTCGATCTTCTCCATCGGGATATACTTCATGCCGTTCACGCAACAGCTCAGAGGCTCGATAAGGGTGCCAATCTCCGCCGGGAGGTCGTCCGGCACGGGAATCAGGCACCCCTGCTCCACAGCGCGTCGCGGCATTAGCGTGTACTCGGCAAACCCGCCGTTGAACTGGTAGCCCATCGCGACAAATCCCTTTTCGCAAAGGTTCTCGCGATGGATCGCGCACATGGGGCATTTTCCGCAACCTATCACGGTTTGGACTATGAAGCGCTGCCCTTCACGGACGCCCTGGACGCCCTTTCCCACCGCAACAGCCGTGCCGGTAATTTCATGCCCGACGATGTTGACATCAACATGCTTCTCGCCGGACAGCACACGCTGATCGGTGCCGCATAGAGCGCATGCTTCCACCTTGAGCAGGACTTCGCCTTCGCCCGTCGTCGGGGTGGGAACTTCCTCGATTTCGATCAATCCCGGTTTCTTGATAACCGCAGCCTTCATGAGCACAATTCCTCCCCTGAATACTCCTGCCGTCAAACGCCCGGACGCCGGCGGCCGCTATATGGGCATGTTTTGCCAGTCCCCGTGCAGTTCCTTATCCTTGGCGGTCGCATTCTCCGGGAGAACGATCTCACGCACAAAAACCCGTATTGCACCCATTTCCGCTATGCCAAGGCTGTCCTGCATGCTCTCCCGCACCCGCTGCTGGAGGGCCTGGGAAAGCTCCTGGAGCTTGGCGCCGCTCTTCACCGCCATATCGAGCTGCACCGACTTGTCCTTGGAGTTCACGGCAGCGCGCAGGCTCACGATTCCTGCGAACTCGTCACCCAGCCGGGAGAGAAGCGAGTTGATCGCTCCGACGCTGACGCTTACGCGCCCGCCCTCGCTCTCGTAGGAAACCGAGCGATCCGCCTTGGCCCCCGGGATGGATGACAGCCAGTACACAATCACCAGCAGCGCGAGCACGACGCCCGCCACCATCCTCATCGAGTGATCCGCCAGCAACGAGGTGGCTATGTCGCATTCGAAATTCAGGCTGCCCGCGATCAACCATCCCGCCAGAACAAGGATGATCACCCAGAAAAGAAAACCAAGAAAACCGTGCAGTACTTTCATGCCGATTCCTCCAAATCATGTTTAGACGGCGCGCCAACGCTCTGGACAATAACGTTGACCGTCTTAACCGTTTTGCCCGTTATATGCTCGACCCCGTGCCTGATATCATTCTGAACCTGCCAGACCACCTCCGGAATGCGTACGCCGTGAGCCGCTACGATCCTCAGCCCTATGCTCACGTTGCGTCCTTCCATCTCCACCTTGATACCCGCGCCTGCTTGCGACCGGCCGAAAATGCCTGCAAGCCGTTCCATGAACGTCGAGCACAATCCCGCCACCCCAGGCACGTTCAGCGCCGTGGTCCTGGCGATCATCGCGATCACTCCCGCGCTTATCTGGACGGCGCCCATCCCGTTATCAGCGCCCTCTTCAGGAGCGCGCGGGCCGGGTTCGGACCCGGAATCCGGTTCGCCGTCCTTGTTCATCTCAGCCGCATCCGCATTCAACTCATTGTCACTCATGGCTTACCTCCCGCATCTTCAACTTCGACCGCTACTCCAAATTGTTAGCCTTGAGAACCGGCCCGATCCATTCCTTAAGGAAGTTCTCAAAGAAACCCGTGTTGTAATTCCCGCTCCTGAAGGCCGAACTGCTCACTATGTCCTGCCCGAGCGGAATGGAGGTCTTGACAACACCCTGCACCATGAATTCGCCGAGCGCCCTGGACATGCGGCTGATTGCATCATCCCTGTTGTCGCCGTGCACGATCAGCTTGCAGATAAGGCTGTCGTAGTATGGAGAAATCGAGTAGCCGCTGTACACGTGGGAGTCAATGCGCACACCGGGTCCGCCCGGGAAATGGATCCACTCGATCAGGCCAGGCGAGGGCGCGAACTTGTTGGCCGGGTCCTCGGCATTCACGCGCCACTCAATCGCATGCCCCTTGGGCACTATAGCCTTCTGCTCCAGCGTCAAGTGTTCGCCGGCCGCTATCCTGAGTTGCTCCTTGACTATGTCCACGCCCGTCACCATCTCGGTCACCGGATGCTCCACCTGCACCCGCGTGTTCATTTCCATGAAGAAGAAGTTACCAGTCTGATCCAGCAGAAACTCGATGGTTCCGGCGTTGCGGTAACCAATCGCCTCGGCGGCCCGCACGGCTATTTTCGCCATCTTCTTCCTCGTGTCCTGCGAGAGCGCGGGACAGGGCGTTTCCTCGAGAAGCTTCTGGTGGCGTCGCTGGATGCTGCAATCACGCTCCCCGAGGTGGACCACCTTGCCGTAATGATCGGCCAGTATCTGTATCTCGACATGCCGTCCGTTCTCGATGAATTTCTCGATATAGACGTCTGCCCGGTCAAACGCGCGCTCCGCCTCCGAGGCGGCCATGATGAATCCCTGGACAAGGCTCACGTCATTGTGGGCGCTTCGCATTCCCTTGCCGCCGCCGCCGCCCGCGGCCTTGATCATCACCGGGTAGCCGACGGCATGCGCGGCCTCCAGCGCCTCATCCTGGGTTTTCACGATGGTCTTGCTGCCCGGGATCGTGGGAACCCCCGCCTTCTTCATCATTTCTCTGGCCACGGCCTTGTCGCCCATCTGCTCAATGTTCTCTGCGCTGGGCCCTATGAACTTGATGTTGCAGCTCTCGCATATGCGCACGAAATGGGAGTTCTCCGCGAGAAACCCGTACCCAGGATGGATTGCATCAACATCCGTCACCTCGGCTGCGCTGATAATGTTGGATATCTTAAGGTAGCTGTCCTGCGCCGGCCCTGGGCCTATGCATATAGCCTCATCAGCCAGCTGGACATGCAGGGAATCCTCGTCCGCCTCCGAATACACCGCGACTGACTCGATGCCCAGTTCGCGGCAGGCGCGTATTATGCGGAGGGCGATTTCCCCCCTGTTTGCTATCAGCACTCGCTTGAACATTCTTGAACCTGCAATTAGAGTTTTTCAATCCTGAACAACGGCTGGCCATATTGAACCGGCTGCGCATTGTCCGCAAGGATGGACCTGACTATTCCCCTCGTTTCCGCCTTGATCTCGTTCATTACCTTCATTGCCTCGATGATGCAGAGAACCTTATCGGGCTCGACCTCCATGCCCACGGTCACGTACGGCTCGGCATCAGGGGCTGGCGATCGGTAGAACGTTCCCACGAAAGGAGCCTTGACCTCCTCGCAATTCGCCGCGGCGGCATCAGCCGCTGCGTCCTCGGGTGAAGCGGCAGCCTGTGTAGGCGCCGGGATGCCCTGGACGGTCTGAAGCGCCTGAACGATGGCACCCGGAACGCCCTTCTTGATCGCAATGCGAACGCCGTTCTCCTCCATCTCGAATTCTGTGAGCCCGTTATCCGCCATCAATTCCACGATTGATTTAACGTCTTCAAGATTCATAATCACCTCTCCATATTTTGTCTAATCGGACAAGAGCATACCGTCAATCCCGGAAATTGCCAAGCGTTTTTATGTCGTCCACTTCATATACCGCCAGGCGGCTGTCGTCCAGCAGCACCTTCACCTTCTGCGCGAGCACCTGTCCTGACACCACCTTGCCCTCCCCGTCCGGAGTCCTGACCCGGCTGCCCTCTCGCGGTATCTTCCTCGATAGGTCCTTGTAACAGTTGTGCTCGAAACGCAGGCAGCACTTCAGGCGTCCGCACATCCCGTTGATCGTGGCCGGTCCGAGTGAAACACCTTGCGCCTTTGCCATACGCACGTTCACATTTTCAAACTCCTTGAGCCATTCGGAACAGCAGAGGCGGCGCCCGCAGGGGGCCATGCCGCCGACGAGAGCCGCAGCGTCGCGCACACCGATCTGGCGCATGTCAACCCGCGCCCTGGTCTCGGCGGCAAGCGCCTGGACCAGGCGCCTGAAATCAACCCTCTCGTCGGCCGTGAATTCCACGATAAGCCTGGACCTGTCCAGTGAAAAACGAATCCGCACGGGGTTCATTGACAGCTCGAACTCCTTGATCTTCTGATCGCACAGCCTTCGCACGGACTTGGTGAACAGGATGTTCTCGTTGGCCTGGGACTGATCCTGGAGGGTGGCCCGGCGCAAAACCACCGGCAGCCGC
>CAYWJE010000089.1:0-12514 GCA_964458525.1 uncultured Verrucomicrobiota bacterium | reverse complement strand
GGAATTCCGAAGGTAGGGCGGGACAGCCTGTCCCGCCGATCTCTGACGCAACCAGATGAGTGGTTCCTTTTTGCGAAGACCGCGATCCATCCTGCGCATATTTGTATTCATAGGTCATTGTCTTCCGACTTTCAAATCATCGGCCAGGGCCAGTAGAGCGGCGACCAGTTCATCGTGTATTGCGGCATACGGCAGGCGTCCGCCCATCAGTGGAACGAAGTCGGCCGCATAGCCTCCCCGGGCTGCGGCAGTCCGGTCCGGAGCATAGCCCTGACAGTCGTTGGTGAGGCTGAGCACCAGCGTGGCCGGATTTTCCGAGGCCGCCAGAACGTCGTTCTTGATAGCCTGAAAAACCTCGAAAGGGCTGGACAGTAGCAGCATGGAGCCGATTCGAAAACCGTGCAACTTAATAGCGGGCGCGAGGGGTTCGCCTCGCTCCAGCGCGGCTATCATGCCGCGCAGAGCCAACGCGAAAAGCGCGGCTTTCCTGACGGCGCAATCCCCGTCGGAGGCTCCCTCGCCATTGAGGACGGCCTCTTTTTCGGTAAGTAAATCACGCAGCGTTTTCATGTCCCTCGGCTTGCGGCTGAACACCTCTTTCCGCGTTGCTGCGGCAATCGAATCAACGGGAAACGGTGTTGCATCCGCGAGGCCCCGGCGCACGGCGCGAGCATACCGCGCTGCGATTACGTCAAGGGCAAGCATTGATTCCGTCTCCGGCTTGTGCACCACGCAGGAATTGACATCGCCGTTGGCGCCTTGCAGGAACAGCCCGACGGAGCCCGGATATTCGCGTTCGATATTGTTGGTCGCAACGCCGCAATAATCGCCATGAAGAAATCTCGTCTCAGCGCAACACACAACGGGGTGACAGCCGAAGCTGCTGATAAATCCCGTGACCCTGCCTTTCGATTCGATGCGCAGCACGTGGCATGATGTGTCGGTGAGTTCAGGCTTCGCCGGGCGCCAGTCCTCGCGAAGAACCTCGTCGAGCGGGGGAGCATCACAGTCATACTCCCTGTTCAGCCCGATTCCCTCGCAAGGCGTTTTCGTGTAAAAAACCTCAGACTCGCTCAGATTCTTCACGGCGTTCATACACGCCCTCGCGATTCGGGCAGGAAGAATTCCATCGTAAGGCGCATCAATTTCGCCCCACCCCCAGTACCCGTCCGTGCTGGGTCCGCTGTGTGTGTGAGTGGCGTGCGCCATCAGACAGTCGGGCGGCAGGCCGCACGAGGAGTTGACGATTTTACGCACCAGGTTGGTCATCTCCATCGTGATGCCGACCAGGTCGCAACCCACCAGAACAAGCGTGCGCCCGCCGCACTCGATTGCCATCGCCCGCGCCCAGAGCCGGTCGCGCACGCCGATGGATCGGCGCAGGATATAAGGACCGAAGCCAGCAAGATCAACGCCCACGCGGGGAGTGATATCGGTTTTCGCGAATCCGATTTTCATTTCGCCTCCTTCGACTTCTTCTCCCTCCACCATTTTATCACTTTTGGAAGGTTGGCGTTGACTTTTTCGATTGCGAGAAGGAGCTCGTCCATATAAGCTTCGCTGCCGAGCAGGTGCGTATGACTCAAGGTCACCGCGGTTTGCTCCACAGCCCTTTCGGTGTTAGGCAGCTTGAGGTTCCGGTAATTTTGAATCTTCTTCTGATTGCGATATGGCACCGGGCTTGTTTTGTCGTAGAGATTCAGAAGCGGCGTTGAATACACCTGAGAATAAGTGCCGCCCAATTTGCAGCCTTCCGCCGAGAGCGCCGCCTTATAGGCTTCGCGCGGAAGACCCTGAGCCTTCTTCGTGTCGTAGAAAAGCGTCATGGCGTAATAGGCCTGCCTGGTCACGCGTGGATCCCGGCGGATTGCCCGTAACGGGCCTCCCATGCGGGCGAGGCCTTCGCTGAAACGGGCCGCGTTTTCCTCTCTCATTCTTATCTGCTCGGGAAGCCGGATCAGTCCGCCCCGCAACAGGACCGACTGCATTTCCGTGATGCGATAGTTGTGACCATAACGGTTGCCCGGCGTGCCGTCCGGCGCCCATCCGACCTGTTTGAGGGCATACACTATGTTGTAGACTTCTTCATTGTTTGTGGTAACCGCGCCGCCTTCGCCGCAGGTCAGACTTTTTGACTGCTGGAATGAGAAACTACCCGCATCTCCTATGGATCCGGCGCCGCGTCCCCGCCAGCGGCTGCCGTGCTGGTGCGCGACGTCTTCGACGACCTTTATCTTATGTGTCTCGGCAAGTTTCATAATCGCATCCATGTCGCACATGCAGCCATACAGGTGAACGGGGATCATTGCCTTCACGCGCGGCGTGATTGCCTTTGCGGCGGCCTTCGCATCAATACAAAGAGTCTCGGGATCAATGTCCACAAACACGACATTCGCTCCGATATCAAGAGCCGCCTGCGCTGTGGCGCACCACGTAAGACCCGGAACGATGACATCATCTCCCGGCTCAACGCCCACTGCCTGCAGGGCGCACTGCAGGGTTACTGTGCCATTTGATAATGCCGCGCAATACTTGCTTCCTATGAACTTTCCGTATTCCTGGCAGAAGGCGGTTTCGTGGGGACCCAGCCAGCTCCAGTTGCCGCTGCGCACGACCCCCTCCATCCATGCGGCTTCAAGATCACCTGTAACAGGCCAGGGAGGCGGGCGGCGGGTGACGATCTCCGGTCCCCCGAGCAGGGCTAGATTATTGTGTTGTTTCGATCTGCTTCCAGAGACGCTCATGGCTCATTCTCCTGCTTGTTTGTAAACCGATGCTGTCGTTAGATCTGCATTATAGTCATTTTCGTTTGACGGCCAGTCGAGAATCCGCGGGGCGATGCGGATTGCCTGAGAAGGAACTCGTTTCGCCCCTGATGATTTTTCAGCGATTCTCGACAGCAGAGTCCGCGCGGCTATGCACCCCGTTTCGTAGCGCTGCTGCTGGACGACAATGAGCGATGATTGGGGTAGCATAGGAAGGTTTGGCTCGTCAAAACTGCAAACATGGATGTCATCCGGTATTTTGATTCTTTTTTGACGCAGTGCTTGAATCACGCCTGTCGCAATAGGATCGTTCGCCACGAAAATTCCATCAGCCCTCTTCCCGCCGGCAAGGAGTTTCAGCGTTGCTTCGTAGCCGAATTGATCGCTGAACGGCCCATCCATGATGAGGTCGGCGTCTGGCTCCATATTGTTCCTCTCAAGCGCCACCTTGAAGCCTGCCAGCCGCTCTCTCGACGTTGAGGCTGAGAAGAATCCGGATATGAAAGCGAGCGAACGGCAGCCAAGAGATATCAAACGTTCAGTGCCCAGAATGGCGCCCTTGAAATTATCGGTCGAGACCAGATCGGCATCAACTCCGTCAACAGTGGTATCAACCAACACCAGAGGAACCTGATGATCCAGAAGCATTCCGTAATTCGATGGTTTGGAGTTGAACGAAGGACAGGAGATCAGCCCCGCGACCTGTTTTGCCGCCAATCTGGCAATCTGATTTCTCTCTTTCTTGGAATCTGTATCATAGTTACTGAGAATTACATGATACCCCTCTTCCACGCAGACATCCTCAACACCCCGGACGACACCTGGATAAAGAGAAATGGTCACGCACGGAATAAGCACGCCTATATCTAGCCTCCGGCTTCCTCGATAGATGTCTGATGGAGGGCGTCGCACGAATGTCCCCTTTCCTTGCTGACGAATCAGCCATCCCTCAATCTCCACCTTCTGCAGGGCTTGCCGAACAGTATGGCGGCTGACCGAATATTGCTTTGCCCATTCGTGCTCCGACGGGAAACGGGAACCCGGTTCATAGGTGCCGTTGGTAATACTGGAGATCATGTCGCGGGACAATCGCCGATATTTTGCAAGATGCTCATTTTGCTTTTTATTTACCATGATTCTCCACTCGATTCCGGTAAGCCCGACCACAAAACGTTTTTTTTACTTGTACGTACAATATTAGTAAATCTCATGCTGCCGTCAATATGTTTTTTTGCGGGATAAATGCTACGCATTGGGGCGGAAAGCAAGGGAAATAGGAGTAGGTGTCGTGCCGGAGGAACACTGGCAGGAACAAGGCGGTCTTTGTGAATCAATCGGGCTACAACATATCCGCCATTGCCTCGGCAAGCATGGATGCGGCTCCGGCTGCAAGGGCCATATCGGCCTGGGAAGGATCGTTGACGGCTGTTGCAGCCGTCTGGAGCACTTGCGCCTTCCTCGCAGTTTCTTCGGGAGTCTCCTCCTTGCCCGTGTCGACCTCTACCGAGCCGCCCACGGCATACATTCTGCCGTCGGGTCCGGTTTGATAGGTGTAGGAAGGGGCACCTCTAGCATATGGCCCGAGCAGGGCGGCATGAGTTTGCTCATGGGCGCGAACTTCACTGTCGCGCTGCTTGAGCTCCTCTATCATTACCTCGTCCTCTTTCGTCAATTCCGGACTGGACGAACTAATTGAAGTGTCGGCGAGAGCAGGTAAAAAATTATTTAAAATCTGCTGCTTGGAATATGTTTCGGCAATATTTTCCTGTTTTTGCCAATTCAGCGTGAGGGTATCGTCAGGGAAGGACCCTGGATCAGCATCCGTCCTCGACCCATTTCGCGGATCATCGGGCCTGGAGCAGGCCCCGATTTGGCGGGAATAGGCGCCTTGAACACTTCCGGTTGATGACAAAGCAGACCACATATTATAACAATCGTCATAAAGCGGGTATTACTTAACCCTTTGGCATCGGTCATGCTTGCAGAAGTCGAAGAAGAGGAGCCGCAATCATGAATTCACGCGAAATGAGCGATTACGTGAGGGAGGAGATCAGGCAGATCAATCTTTTCCGAGAGGAATTGAGCCAGGAAACAGAGGCTGAAATCAGCCGAAACGAGGCATCCCTGCTGTGGATTGACACCAAGGCAGAACAGTTTCGCCGCGCCTGGTTGATGAGAAGCGTCGTCAATAACCAATCAGCAATGCTTGCAGGTTGAGCGCTAGTTTGACGACCTTCGTTCAAGATTCAGCTTGGCCAGGTTGGACTTGTGCTCTTCATCCCACTTGTTGGCCAGCGGCATGTTGCCGAGGATTGAATATGCGGCGCTCAATTCCCCGCTGACCTTAATGACGCCAATCAAGTCATCCTGGCAGAAAGCCTTGTCGTATTCACCATGCAGAACCCTGAAGAAAGCGCGAATCTCTCTGAGCTTTTCCAACACCGTTTGTGTTTCCATGTCTATTGTATCGTCGGGAAACACGGATGACTTAAATTGGGCGCGCTGATCAGCTGTTGGTCACTATCATTTCCGGCCCGCCTTCGAGGTACTCCCTCGTCTTGACTTCCTGGAGCGAGCTCAGTTGCTGTGTTACGTCCGCGATTTTTTCGGCGCGCGAAACGATGGTGTTCAGCATAACCTTTTCATCAGAAGAATATTGTGCATGGGTGCGCAGAAGCAGTTCGGCGTTGGCCATGATCGAAAGAAGCGCGTTGTTGATTTCGTGATTGAGAGTCACCATAACCTTGCGTATTGCCTCGATCTCCATGTTGCGCATCTCGACCTTGCGCAATTCCTTTTCAAGCTTTTCCTTTTCGGTCACGTCTTCGCAGACCCTGATCATGCCGGCGATATTGTTCGACTCATCGTGAAGGGGCGCGAAACTCACGGCGAATGTTCTTTCCTCGCCGCCGACATCGAAGTTTTCTGTCACGCCTCCAAAGACTGCGCCCTGTTCGAGCACATCGTGTTCCACCTTTTCCGTGAGTTGAGCCTCGTCGGGAAAGGTTTCGGCGAGAGACTGGCCCACGACATCCACCAGGGACAACGTCTCCCCTGCGAGTTTGAAAAAACTCTCCTGCGTTCGGTTCATGTTGGTGATCATCTGGTTGCGGTCGGTCACGATGATGCCCAGGGGCAGGCTCGCCATTATGCTCTCCAGGTAGCCGCGAGCCCTGTCGTTCATCCGCGTCATCATGATATGATCCGTGTAATCCTCGAAAAGAGCGGAGAAGAGAATGGCCTCAGCGTGGACATAGCTGGAGACGGTCACATTGTATGTGCGTTGGCCGTTCTGCCAGCGGAACTTATCGGTCATGCCCGGCGCCTGAAGCTTGGTGATCATTCCCTTGAGAAGGGTGTCCAGTCCATCGAATTGCGCCATGGCCATGGTGATGCTGCCGTCTGCGTCCATGAACTCGCGTCCTAAAACGGAGCAGACGGAGCGGCTGGCGGAGAGAATGGAAAGAGTGTTGTCCAGCACGAGGACGGGCGCGGGGAGCGAGTGCAGAAAAGCTTTATCAAGGTTTGTTTGCACAGGCGCCTCTCCCGTGAACTTATTTACACAACCTGTCTTCAAAGATAACATCAACGCATATGATACTTCTCAACGCCTATCCAGCGCAAGATTTTTTAACTACGGAATACACGGATAATGAAGACGCGACTTTTCAACCACGGATTACACGGAATACACGGAAAAAATAAATCCGTGTATTCCGTGTAATCCGTGGTTGAGAAACATTCACATCAAATGAATTCGTCGAGATCAACAAATAAAACATCGAGAAGTCTTGGGAGCTGCTCCGGCTTCACGGAGAGCAGGGCCATAGCCTCATCATTAGCGGCCGGCATTCTGCAGTCGCCGCCCGATCCGCACCCTATTGCTCTCACGAGGATATCGGCGAGATGCAGGATGGCGGTTCTGTGGGCGAACGGGCTCTGCGGGTTCCATGCATGATGATGCATGATCGGCTGGACCACGTCTTCCGGCAGGTTCCACTTCTGCAGAACCCACCCGGCCACGTCGGCGTGCGTTATCTCGATGATCTTGCGCTCGGCGTCAACAATGAGAACGTTCTCCCGTTTCACAGTCGAGATGATCTCGGCGAATTCGTCCTTGCAGTACTGATTGAGCACCACCTTGCCCATGTCATGAAGAAGTCCTACCACGCTGATTTCTTCCGGGTCGTCGGAACCGATCATTCTAGCAAGCGAGGAACAGGCCCGGGCGCAGGCGAGCGAATGGGTCCAAAGCCCATCGAAAGAGTCGGAGAACATGGAAACCATCGATGTCGTAGTCACGAGGGTCTTGATCGTGTTGAATCCCAGCAGTACCGTCGCGTGGGGAATGGATTTTACGGGTGTGACGAATCCGTAGAAGCCCGAGTTGATCAGCTTGAGAACCTGAGAGGAAAAGGCCATATCCTTGCCGATTTCCCGCGCAATATCTTCAACCATCGTGGACTTGTTATTCAGCAAGTTAAGCACATTCTGGATATTCTGGGGCAACGCCTGCAGGCGTCCGACCTTGCTCAGAGCGCCTCTCAGTTCCTCGCCTCTTCTCAATTTTCTTTCCGACATGGCGCTTCCTGAATTGGCCCTGATGATTTTTCGTAGTGCTCCCTGACGATTCGCTCGATTTCGCTCATAAATGCGTTCTGTTCGTGTCCCTCGAAGCGGCTTCTGAGCGCAGCGATCCTGACCCCGGCCGCCTCGCCATCGTCGGAATCGCCGCCATGGATGGCCGCCTCCTGTATGTTCATGCGCTGGAGCGCCCGGATGAGGCCGGCCGAGATGGTTCCGCCCTTCGCCAGCATGAGAGCGCCGGACGCATCCTTCAGGTCCTTCGCGAGCACTGCGCCTGGCTGCAGTTCTGATGTTCGTACGATTATCAAGGGAACCCTTTGCTTCGTCTGCCTGATCAACGTGGGCAAATCCCGCAATCCATCTGCATATTTGCCACAAAGAAACACAAAAAGCCATAAAAAAAGCTGACACAAAAAAAGCTGGCATCTTTCCCGGGCATCGCTATTATCATTGGAAAAGGGATCTTAAAACCCCGTCACAGATTCAGGGGCAAGATGAGCAGAATCGTTCATAGTAGTCATTCGCGACATCACGACATCTCCGTTGTTGACGGCGAGGGTGGACGTCTTCTCCTGACCGGCGGAGGGAGGGCGAGGAAGCAGTCCTGCGTGGATCTGGACAATCTGCGCGAGCACAAACTGAACTACTCATCACTCTTCTTTTCAGCGCTGCTGTTCGTGCCGGAGCCGCGGCGGGCGCTGGTGGCGGGTTTGGGCGCGGGCGTGGTTCCGCGCGAGATGGTGCATTATCTTGATTCTGTTCATGTTGATGTTATAGAACTTGACCCGGATATTCTCGATGTGGCCAGGGAGTTCTTCGCATTCAAGGAGAGCACGAGGCTGAAAGTGATTCCGGGCGATGCGCGCGAAGTCATCGAGTCCATGCAGGCTGTCGGCGGTGAACCCTATGACATCATAATACTCGATGCCTTTCAGGGCGATTATATCCCGGGGCATCTTGTAACAGTTGAATTCCTGGCGACGGTCAGAAGCCTGCTTTCGGAGACCGGAGTAGTCGCCGCGAACGTGTTTAATACGCATGCCTGGTTCGGGAGCGAGGTGCGGACATTCGAGGAAGTGTTTGGCGGCAGGATTTATGCCTTAAATGGAACCAACGCGCCATCCACGACGATTTTATTCGCCGCGGGCAGCGAGGCTCCGGAGCCGGGAAAGGGCATTCAGTCAAGCCCGGCGGAGATCGCTGCGCGGCTGGGATTATGCTTTGAATTGAGGGTGCCGTTGCGTTTCTCGTCCGCCGGAATGGGTGGAAATTGTCGGGTGTTGAGGGATGGGGAAGTGTTGAGTGTGTAGCAGTTTTCCATCAAATACCCCCGATTGAATTTGAGAAGAAAAGGAAAGCATCCAAGATATCAGAAAACTGTGAACTGTGAACTGTGAACGGGTCCGAAAAAGGGGATGTGCCTATGAAAGTCGCAAACATTATGACCACCAAGGTCCTGAAGGTTCGTATGGATGATTCTTTTGGAACCATGCGCGACATTCTGCAGACCGTTAATTTTCATCATCTGCTGGTAGTTGAAAATGAAAAGTTGATTGGTGTCGTATCCGATCGGGACATTATGAAGGCGATGGTTCCAATGTTGAACGCCAAGCCGGGCTTGCCTCATCATGTCACCGACGTGGAGGCAAGGAAGGTGCACCAGTTCATGACGCGGGACCCCGTCACGGTTGACAGGGAAACGCTGATTAGCGCTGCTGCTCGGCTTATGCTGAAGCACAACATCTCGTGCCTGCCGGTGGTGTCCAAGCATGGCGAGGTGGAGGGAATTGTGACCATGCGCGATATTCTTCACTTTCTGGCGAATCAAGGTACATGATAGTCTACGAAGGAATAGCATGAAGCTTTTTTCTGACTGGCAGATGGAATTGGCGGAAATCCTGTCGCGGATATCATTTACCGATGGGGCGGGATCCGAGATGGGCGCGGAGGGGGGCTGCGCAGCCCTGCTGGAAACAGCCTGCGATACCATGCGGACGGGCAGAAGGCTATATTTCGTCGGCAACGGAGCGAGCGCGGCAATGGCCAGCCACATTGCCGCTGACATGGGCAAGAACGGCAGGCTCAAGACAGCCGTATTCACCGACCTGGCGCTGCTCACCGCCATAGTCAACGACCTTGGCGGGGAGAATATCTTCGCCGCCCCGCTCCGTACCCAGGCGCAGCAGGACGACGCGCTTGTGGTAATCAGCAGTTCAGGCAACTCGGTCAACCTGATACGCGCGGTCGAGGCGGCGCGTGAGGTCGGCCTCAAGGTAATCACCTTCACCGCCATGACCCCGTCCAACAAGCTGCGGCGGATGGGGGACATCAACGCATGGGTCCCCGCCCCGACATACGGGTACGCGGAATCCGCGCATGCCGCCGTTCTGCACTACTGGGTGGATAGCGTAGTTGAGAACGTCTCCTGCGAGAGGTGAGAATTGGGTTGCGGCGGATTTTTCCCTGAATCCGCGATGGAATATTATTCGCTACTCGATCTGGTGGGAAGCCGTAGGGCTGGAGGCGCGAACCGGAATTGAACCGGTGTGCCAGGTTTTGCAGACCCGTGCCTAACCACTCGGCCATCGCGCCATAAAGCTTGTTCCATTTTGGAAATGCCTGACTCCCGAAACATACTAGCGTCGGTTTCTGGAAAATCAACCCCCTATTTCAGAATTGCTTCTTCCGGGTTGACTGAAGTGAGTCGAAAGTCTAACATTACTGACATTCTGGCATACAGAATGCTATTCCTTTGATTATACGGATTATGTCGCATAATTTACGGGCACGGAGTGTGCCTTGCTAAAATTAATGACAGATTTACATACATATCTTCCATCCCACGCCGAAGTGCTGACCTCCGCCTGTCTTGATCTTCTCGAATATAACGCTGGCGATGAGGTGGAAGACGATCCAGTCGTTGATTTCGCTGCCGCGCTCCACGCGAAGGAGCCCGACGACAAGCTTCTCGAACTCTATCGGCAAATCAAGTCGCCGGGCATGGTCATCGTTTCGGCGCTTGTCCGTCATTTTCTGGCGCACGGGAACAGCAGCGCTGCGGCCGCGCTGTTTGATGATCTCGACCCTGCGGATTTCGCGCCGGCTCAACGCGTATTGTATGCAGGGGTTCTTGCCGAGCGTGGCGATTTCGATGCCGCCCTCGACCAGATCGCGCGCGCGTACGATGAGGATGACACCATCAAGGACGCGCACGCCCGCATAGCCTGGAAGATATTCTGGCCGAAGAAAGAGTATGACAAGGTTATCGAGTGGATGGAGCGGGATGCCGGGGAAGCGGTCGGGCAGTAGGACGGTCGGGCGGTCGGGCAGTTGTGCGCCACCAGTCCCGATCCTGGATCGGGACTGGCGCATCCGCCTGTGGCGGAGTCAGTCATGCGGTTCCCTTTGCGGCCTTTGTGGCTTCGTGAGAACTCCCCTTCATGGTGTAAAAATCATTTGAGCTTAAGAATGAAGTCAGAAATCCGAAAAACTTGCGTAAACCGTTCGATTTGTTATACCGACAGGACAGAGTAATCAACTATGTGGATCACCCTGTGCTTGAGGTGATTTGACCCGACAATTTTAAGGACCAAGCCGGTCATTGCTTGTAAAGGGGTATTCCATGATAGCTTTGCTTGTTCAGCACGAGAAAGAAATAGCCGAAATCTGTAAGACATTGCGGATATATCGGCTGGAGGTTTTCGGATCGGGCGCCAGCGGCGATTTCAACCACTCGCGCAGTGATCTGGATTTTATCGTTGAATTCGGCAATCCTGACGAAGAGCCCGGTCTTCTGAACCGTTACTTATCGCTTGCGGAGCAACTCGAAAAAACTTTCGGAAGAAAGATCGATCTACTGACCCGTAACTCTATCAGGAATGTTTTTTTTCAAAGAAGTGTGGATATGTCCAGAGAGTTAATATATGAAGATCGAAATATCCAAATACCTGCTTGATGCACAGAATGCATGTCGGGCGATCACGTCCTTCACTTCCGGCAAGACATTGAAGGAATACTCTTCTGATTTACTCTTGCGCTCTGCTGTCGAGCGGCAATTCGAAATCCTTGGCGAGGCTTTCAGCCGGATAGATGATGTTGATCCAGCATTGCGCAATCAAGTTCCTTCGTTCGGGAGTATCATTGGCATGCGCAATCGGATTATACACGGTTACGACAGTGTGGATGATAGTATTGTGTGGGATGCCCTGACGAAACACATTCCACCGCTGATGAAGTATCTGAAAAACCTGCGCTTCTGAATTACCCCTCTCGTCGGCTATGATGAATCTTCATGCCCTTCATGGTGAAAGAAGCGTTCGCCCATAGTGGCGGCAGTCAGGCGGTCGGACGGTTGGGCAGTCGGACTGTCGGGCGGTCGGACGGTGAGTCAGTCAGGCGGTCGGACGGTTGGGCAGTCGGACTGTCGGGCCGTCAGGCGGTGAGGCAGGAAAACGATGAGCATGCGCGTACAAAGCTATAAGGATCTGGATACATATAAACTGGCTTTTGAACTGCAGCAGAGAGTTTTTACGATCAGTAAGCAATGGCCAAAAGAAGAGAAGTTTTCATTGACCGATCAGGCGAGACGCAGTTCCCGTTCGATCGGCGCCAATCTGGCTGAAGCATGGGCAAAACGCCGTTATGAAGCACATTTCATAAGCAAGTGCACCGATGCAGATGGCGAACTGCAGGAAACACTTCATTGGATTGACCTGAATCCGTAATGAGGCCATTATGCCGCATGCTTTGTTGTAAACTTTTTTCACCATGAAGGGCATGAAGGGGAGATGGGGAAAAGTTAAGAGAATAAAAAGTTGAGAAGATCAGCTGAAAAAGAAGGTAAGGGACGCTGAATTAGTGAGAATTTGCGGGCAGAACCGGAAGGGATTCACCACGGAGGCACGGAGACACGGAGGAGAAGAGATTGATTGAATTTAATCCGAAGCGCAAAGCGCCTCCGAGTAAATTCAATCAACGATTTATTTTGGAGGAAGAGTGGAGAGGGGAAAGGAAACAGTGAATCAGTGAGTCAGTAAATCGGTGAGGCAGTGGGGCGATGGAGAGGAGGGAAAAGTAGAGAGAGACTGAAACAGGATGTTGCTGTGAGATCTCTCGTTTTTCTCCATAACACAGCCGGTTTTGTCAAATTCGGGATTAACGCC